>JADFLK010000040.1 GCA_022564455.1 Bacteroidota bacterium | reverse complement strand
GAGCCCCCACCAGGGCGCGATTCCGCGAAAGCGAGACTGAAATGCCGAAGCGGTCATACGCATCACCGTCAGAGGCGGTGAGCTTGGCTACCTCCCGCCAGGAGCCGTCCTCTTGCCTCTCAAACACGTACGCCGAGCCGCTTTCGTTGCCCATGTCGTCGTCTTCGTAGGCCCCGACGAGGGCGCGATTCTCCCAGAGTGACCCCGAGACGCCGAAGTGGTCATGGGCATCGCCATCGGATGCTGTGAGTTTGGCCACCTCAAACCAAGAGGTGAAAACCTGCCTCTCAAACACGTACGCCGAGCCGCTTTCGTTGCCCATGTCGTCGTTCAAAGATGCTCCGACGAGAGCCCGATTCCTTGAAAGTGACACAGAAACGCCTAGGCGGTCATCCTCAGAGCCGTCGAAGGCAGTGAGCTTGTACTCTATTACTTGAGCCCAGCCGGGCACTGCGAGTGCCAGCCCCAGCAAAGTAGGAAATGCGATCCGTCGGGTGAACGAGGGTAGACTGCCTTTCATAACGATGAAAGCGTAGGTGGCCCATGGACTGAATCGAAAATACGCCACCTGTCCCTTGGCGAACAGGGCATTTTCACGTCTCACTGACCGTGAGCAAGTTCAAAAACGAATTGGCCTTCTAAAACCGGTACCGCACCCCAATCAACGGCTCAAAGCGGCGCTGGACGATGTAGCGCCCCGTTCCGTCGTCGGCATCAGGCAGACGGCGGTAGCCGTAGCGCGAGCGGATGGAGAGGTGGGCCGAGCCTGCGAGGGGGAAGTCCACGTTGAAGACGAGGGCGTTCTGATCTTTCAGGCCCGTGAACAGCGTGAAGAAGCTGCCGAGGCCCTGTCGTTCCATCCCAAACTCGATCCGGAGGCCATCGAGGAAGCGGGGGCGCGAGGCCACGCGGAGAGAGAAGTCGCTGAGCCGCTGATCGCCATAGTGGCGGCGGAAGTGGTAGGAGATCTCGAACGACCGGAACGCGAGCAGTTCAACCTCCGCAAGAAGATCTACGCCGCCCGTAACATCGCCCAGCGGAGTCCCGGCAAGGGCGGAGTTAAGCGTGTCGGCGTCGAAAAAAGAATCGGCGGTCACGATGCGGGAAGCGTCGTTTGAAACGGAGTAGAACGGGTTGAAATAACCGGGGACGAAGCCGTCTCCGGAAAAGAACAGGCCGAGCCTCAGGTTGACCAGAGCGGCTCCGATCAGGTTCTCTGAGCCCATATCCACGCCGCCGCCGACACTACGGCCGTAGTGGAGAAACTCGGCGTACGACGCGAACGGCGTGATGGAGAACTCGCCGTACTGGAGCAGGTCGGCAGATACCTCGAACTGGAGAGCTGTGGGGCTCGGCGAACCACCCAACGTGTCGGCGAGGCTATGAACGATCCCGGCGCCGAGACGCAGCGAACTCATCAGCGGGCTGGCGGAGCCACGTACAGGCGCGACTTCCGCAAACGCCCCGATCACGTTGTTCATCCGCACATCCCCTGTGAAGGCGCCGAACGAGGCGTACGTGTTTCGGAAAGCGAACTCGGCCCCGACCGTGCGCTCGTCGATAGACGTGGTGGTGCGGAAGCTGCGAACCAGATGCCCCCGCCCGAGGCTCACGTTCGTCGTCGGCCCAATGCGGGCGTAGACGGGTAGCGAGGGGCTAGGGTCGTGACGTACGTAGCGCAGCAGGCGTGCGATGTCGTAGGTCTCGTCTGTATCCGGGTCGTAGAAACCGCTCGTGCTGAGGAGGAGGATCCCGTCGAGCGCAAAACTACACGGCCCGGATTGGCCTTCCAGCACGAATGCTCCAGCAGTTCGCCACGCTTCGTTGAGGTGGGTCGGCCCCGCGTATGCAGCCGCAACGAGCCTGGGTGCCCCGACCAGCGTGCGTGGCTGTTCCATCGGGTCGTCAGCCGAGCCGAAGCCGAGGGGCTGGGCAGCGGCCGTCGGAAAAACGGCTGCGAACAGTAGAAACAGGGCGATGATTCGAGGCACGAGTGAAGTCTTGAGTGGGCCTGAAAACTACGTATGGTGAAAGCCGCCGTAGTAGAATCATCCCGAATCGGCAGACTTCCTAGTCTGATGCATCAGCGATTCGTTCCGCCCTCGTCCATCGAACTGTAGTGTTCTCGAGTTGTTCGGGCGCCACCCGGCGCCCCAGGAGTGAGATCAGATACCCGACAGTCATTGTAACCGCAAGGCCCACAGCGGTCGACCAGATAAAGGGGATGGGTTCGATTCCGAGCCACTCGTACAGAGGGGGGAGCCGGAAGTCATTCTCCGTTACCATCAGCACGACCAGCGTTCCGACGATCGCCCCCCAGAAGGCACCGTGGCCATTCGTACGTTTTGTCAGGATGCCGAGGAGAAACAGGCCAAGGAGTCCGCCCGCGAAGTATCCCATGAAACTGAGGATGAGATCAATCAGGGGGGCTCCTGTCCGTGAGGAGTAGATGCCGACGCCGATGCCCACGATTCCCGACGTGACGACGACGATCTTCGCAAACGAGAGCCGGCTCTTCTCCGATGCATTCGGCTTAAAGCGGGCGAAGAAGTCGATCGTTAACGCGGCGGCGAGAGAGTTCAAGGCCGAGTCGAGGCTCGACATTGCCGCGGCGAACACGGCGGCCACGAGCGCTCCGGTAAGAATGGGCGGTACCTGCGTGTTCACGAAGTGCGGCATGATCTGGTCTGCACTCAGACCCTGCGGAAGTCTATCGGGGAAATGCTGGTAATAGACAAAGAGGAAGACGCCGAGCAGCAGAGAGAGGAGGACGCCGATGACTCCGGCGCTCGCGCCAAGAATGAGCGCCTTCTGGGCCTCACGAGGTTCCTTGACCGTCATGTACCGCTGAACGGGCTGCTGATTTGTCCCAAACAGTGAGAGCGCGAGAAGGCCGTACCCGAAAATAGCCGTTATCAAGCCCCTCCCAGCCATGGGGTCCTCCAGATGGAAGACGTTGAGCTTCTGAAGCCGGCCGGCTTCAGCGAAGACATCTCCCAAGTCTCCAGGGGTTCCCATTACGACCACCACCATGCAGGCAATCACCCCAAGAGCCATGATCGAGAACTGGATTATGTCGGTCCACACAACCGCCGAGATCCCGCCCATCACAGTATAAATGATGGCGATGACGCCGAAGATCACCACCGCCTCCTCCACGCCGGAGAGCGCCGGGATTATATCCGTTGGGACGACGGTGGAGAAGAGGAGCGCCGCACCGAAGAGGAGACTGCCTGCCCTCAGCAAGACAGTCAGGCTGAAGAGCGTGGATCCAAGTAGACGGGTCTTGAGATCGAACCGGGCCTCGAGGTACTCGTATGCGGTGGTCAGACCCGGGATACGGTGAAAGAAGGGGATGAAAAGAGCGGCGACAATGACCGCCGCGAGGACGTCGCCGATGGAATACTGGAGGTACCACATGTCTGTGGTGTACGCATACCCGGGCACTCCCAGAATCGAAGCAGCCGAGAAGGACGTGGCGATGATCGAAATTCCGGCGGCCCACCACGGTATGTTTCGATTGCCCACGAAGTAGGCTTCGGTATCCGTCTGCCGGCGGTTGGCCCAGGCCCCGATCGCAACGATCACGGCAACGTAAATCCCGAGGACAATCCAGTCCGCGTAATGCATGTAGTTTCCTGTTATACGTGGAAATTGGCTCCGATGTCATGACAACTGGAAGCTAGGCAAGTTTGTAGCTTCATCATTGCCTTCGTCTTCTCCTGAGTATGTCTTGGCGTCTTGAATAGTTTAAGGCTCGGGCCATGAATCACGAGCCTCGTCACGTACATCACGTAATCACGTACCCCCAGCATGAATCCATCCGGCCGCCTTCCTTTGTTTCCGCTGGGTATCGTCGTCTATCCCAATGAGCCCGTTCCGCTGCACATCTTCGAGTCGCGCTACCGCGAGATGGTACAGTTGTGCATGGCGGAGGACCGGCCGTTCGGAATCGTGTACGCAACAGAGGACGAGATAGCGGAAGTAGGCTGCACGGCCCGGGTGCGCCGCGTCCTGAACAAGTACGACGACGGCCGCCTCGACATCGTGGCCTCCGGCGAGGTGCGGTTTCGCATTGTTGAGGTCTTCCGCGACCAGCCGTACCTGACCGCCGACATTGCCACGTTCGGCATCGACGGCAATACGGAGGAGGTGGATTTGGCCTCCCGCGAGCGCGTCATCACCTTGCACATCAAACTGCTGGAAATGGCCGGGGAGGAGATCCGCACGTCGATTTACGAGAAAGCTCCGTCGGTGTCGTTCGTGGTAGCGCGCAACGCCGGATTGGAGGTGGAGCAGAAGCAGGAGCTTCTCGAAATGACGACAGAGGACGAGCGCGTGGCGTACCTCATTGAGCACTTCAAAAGCCTCTTCGAGCGCATTGAGCAAGCGCAGAAGATTGGCCGCCTGGCGCAGGGCGACGGACATGCGAATGGGTTTCCTGGGCTGACGTTGTGATTACGTGGAATACGTGATTACACGAGGCCAGGTGTCGGAGGCTAGTGTTTAGGGGTCAGAAGGAGAACCAGAAAGGCGTAATCTTCAACCTTCAACCTTCAACCTTCAAGCTCGTAACCTTCCAATCGGTCTTCATCGTTCACTCTTCAACACTTTATGCACCTGGCAGGCTACCAACTCGACATCATCCATGCAGGCTTCCTGCGCCTCGACGGTGGTGCGATGTTCGGGATCGTGCCGAGGAATCTCTGGCAGCGGCGTATCCCGCCCGACGAACAGAACCGGATACCGCTCGCCATGCGCTGCCTGCTGCTACGCGGCCATGGGCGGACCATCCTGATCGACAACGGGCTCGGTGATAAGTACGACGCGAAGTTCGGGAGCATCTTTGGCGTCGATCGGGAGTCGTTCGATCTCCACCGTTCGCTGGAGGCTGTGGGCGTAGCCCCGCACGACATCACCGACGTGATCCTCACCCACCTGCATTTCGACCACGCGGGGGGGTCCACTACGCGCGATGCAAAAGGAGAACTGGCCCTCACGTTTCCAAACGCCACCCATCACCTACAGCGGGCGCATTGGGCGTGGGCGCATGAAAGCCCGCGCGAGCAGGCGTCTTTTCTGGCCGAGAATCTCGATCCGCTCGAAACATCCGGCAAGCTGAACCTACTAGACGGTATCGAGACGCCGTTTCCAGGCATCCGCATGATCGTGGTGGACGGCCACACGCGAGGGCAGCAACTGCCGGTGATCAGCGGGGAGGAGGGCACGCTGCTCTACGCCGCCGACCTCTTGCCGACCTCGGCGCATGTCCAACTTTTGTGGATTATGGCTTACGACGTGGCGCCACTCGACACCCTCGCAGAGAAGAAGCGCGTGCTCGACGAGGCGGTAGATGGAGAGTGGATGGTCTTCTTTGAACACGACCCCGAGATAGCGACTGGGCGGATCGTACAGACAGATCGAGGCTATGCGATTGAAGATGCGCGTTCCGATCTGGATGAGGCATAACGAAGTTGACTGGAAAGGTGCCGCTGGAAGTCGCATCGAAAAGGAACGGTACAGGCTTTGAACGAATGGCTCCCGGCACGTTTTCTACCCCACATTCAGCTGGTCCTGCTGCGCTATCGTCCCCGATGGTAGGGTGGGCAGGTAGTTCCGTAACGGATGACGGGTAGACGGATCGCTCCTGTGCCACGCGGAATTGCGCCCACCCGCCCAAGTTTTATGCCCAGCCATTCTCCTGCGACACGCGCCGCGCTGGCCGTTTTTGTCCTGGCCACGGTGTTGATTGCAGCAGTGACGGCGCTCGCAGTAGCTGATCGTACGGAATCTGCGGAGACTGTGGCGAAAGAGAGGCTCGTGGCAATCTCTGCCTCCATCGCAGCTTTTGTCGACAGCCCAGGTCTCAATGGCCAAGATCGGTGGCTTAGCGGCAGCGTGGACTCCAGACTGGAAACGCTTGCTGAGGAAAACGACCTGGCGGGAATCGCTATCCTGCACCGCCGGGGCGGGCTCCTGGCGGCCAGCGATCCGACGGGCCTCCAACAGATAAACTGGTCGGCGGTCGTGGCCGAGACGGGCAACTCGGAATCCGTGCGGATGGCTTCGTGGAATGGAGCGAACTACTTCCTGGCCCTCAAGCCGGTGGCCTCCGGCGAACTTGTGGCGGTGTTGAAAGCCGCAAAGGATGTTCACGCAGTTGCCAGGGCCGACGCCCGAGGTATCGTTATCGGCGCGTTACTGGCATGGCTGCTGATCGGAATGAGTCTCGCTACGCTCTCCTCTTATGCAGGCAAGCGAACAGCTCAGCGTATGGAGGCTCTCGCGAAGCGCCTTGCCGGCATCGATCGATTCGACGACGACACCGCACGGCATCAGGTGGACATGGCAAGGGCGATCCTGGGGCCGCTTGCAGATCCGTTTGATGTGATGGCAGATGCTCTCAAGAGTAGTTACACACGTAACGTTGAGGCTCGGAGCCACATAGCGGCTTTGTTTCAAATCAATCCACACTACGTCCTTCTGTGTACGCTGGATGGCCACATCGTGGAAGCGAACCCGGCCTTTTACGCCATGACCGGTTTGCCGTTCGAGGCAGTGCGTGGCCAACGCATTGAGGCGCTGAACGAGGTCATGCCCATTGAACCGCTGTTTGAGTTGGCCCGCCGCAGCCTCCGGGAGAATAGCTCGATTTCGGGTATTGAATACGCGCTCGTCAACCGCGACGACGTGCGCCGCACCGTTCAGGTATCGCTACGTGCCGTCTACGTTGACGAGAAACCAGGCGTCATCATCCAGGCTACCGACGTTGCCAATCAACGCGATCTCGAACGCCAGATCTCCACCTTCAGTGATGCGCTCGATCTGATGGTTGATCAGCGTGTGGCGCAACTCACGGCAGCAGACACATCCATCAGCCGTTTGCTGGACGAGGCCGGCGTGGTTCTCGCCTCGTTCGACGCCGGTGGAAGCACGCGCCGGTGGAACCGTGCCACCCAGGACATCACCGGGCGTACCATTCAACAGGTGCCTCATTTCACAGCGTTTGTAAGTGTTTTGGGCCTGTCTGGTACAGAGAAAGAGCGGTTCAACCACTGGTTCTGGGGGCCGTCGGAAGGCAGCTACCCGATGGATGTCCAATCGGCGGAAGGCCCGGTTCGGCGCATACTCTGGCGCAAAAGTGTGGGCACCGACGATGGCCAGACTGAGCGCCGCGTGCTCCTCGGCATGGATCTTCCACGCCAAACGCTCTCCACCGGCGATGGCCTGGGAGGTATCACACCGGCCGTCGCCCACCCGGTGTAAAACCAGCCTTTGCTACAGGCAGCACACGGGGCGGTGTACCTTGGGCCGCCTCTTACGAATCACGCCGGCATGACTCATCGATACCGTCCGCACTCAAACGGCCGCAACGGCGTCGGTGGCTTATCGATCTCCGTGCTCCTCGTGGAGCCGGACGATGTGCTGGCCGAGGCGATGCAGCAGCATTTACCTCAACGTCTTCCCAATGTGGCGGTGACGCGGTGCAGTACGTTGGCGTCGGCAAAGGCGTATCTGAGCGGTAATCCCTTCGATGCGGTCCTGATGGCCCATGAACTTCCGGACGGGTCCGGGTTGGATTTGCTGGATCTACGAGCCACGTTAGGGCTGGAGTCGTATTTTTTCGTGCGCACAAACGGGGATTCAACAATCGCGGATGTCTCCAAAGCGGCCATGAAAGCTGGGGCTACGGCCTGCTTTGTGCTGACACCCGGCGCGGTGCCCGAATGCGAGAGCCTCGACGCAGTTGCTTCCGAAATGAGCCGGTTACTGGACATGGCAGACGATCCGAATACAGAATTCGAGGGTGCAGAGGCCTCACAGCTCTCGGCCGAGGCAGCAATCGCAATGCTGGAGGAGCTTCGGGCGGAGGCTGGGGCCGTGGCCCACGCAATCAACAACCCCCTTACTGTAATAACGGGTAATGCCCAGTTCCTTATGGAAGTAGCCCGAACGGAGCAACCCGACTCACCCATCGTGGGCCCCATTGAGGACATCAATGCTGCCACGCAGCAACTCTCCGAGGCCCTTGCCCGGTTGTCGGCTCTCCGGGAGCGTATTGCAGGCGCATTGGGTACGGACGACCACATTGACGAGGGCTAGGAGTCTGTACGGGATTAGAAGGCTACAGATTGAAAGGTTGCAGATTTGCGGGATGAGAGTGTGAGAGTGCCCTTGAAAGTGAAAAAGGTGAAGTGAAAAAGGTGAATGGTGCTTGGGTTCTCTGGGGTCAGAATTCAGGAACAAGGTCTTGGCCCTCTGTCGTCTGTTCTCTACACAACGCAGTCCGAGATCACATATAGGAGTGTTGATACTCCGAAATCTAAAATCCTATATCAACCCACGGTCCTCCGTCCTCAGTTCTCTGTCTTCCGTCTCGGCTCTACAATGCACATCCCCAATCTCCGATCTTCAATTTCCAATCCTCCAGGACAGACGCCCTATTGGTAAGGATATCGTGGGGGGAAGGCCGAAAGCGGAAAGCAGAGGCGTCGGTGGGCTTAAGTAAATCTGACGGACGCCGATACCGGGAAAAGCATTTCAGATCGGCCAATCGAACCGCAGAAGCGGTTTTTTCCTCGAAGGGTTGTATCCCCGATTCCTACAGCATCGAGCGTTTATGCCCTCCGTACCGATGATTCCGGCGCACGAGCGCGAGCATATCGAACGCGCCACCGAGTATCTGGCGTCGTATCCTGAGCAACTCAGGGCGCGCTGGGAGCAGGCCCTTGAGCATATCGAACAGGCGCGCGTGTATGATGCGTTCCTCGAGTTCAATGAACTCCTTAAGAGCCCGGATCTGGATGCAACCGCCAAGACGCACGTTCAGCTTCAGGCCGTGCGTTGCCTGCGCGATGCGCCCATCGAGCGTGTCAAGACCGAACTGGCACTGATAGAGCCGCAGGACGATTACCAGACCATCGTTCTCGACTACCGCCTCGGCTGGATGATGCGGCACCGCCTGGCCTCGCTGGCTGCCGCCGAGCAGTACTTCGATCGCGTGAAGGAAGAGGCGCGCCGCATGGGCACCCGAGGTTGGGAGATCGCCGCGCTGCTTCAGAAGGGGGGCACGCTGCTCTCGCAGAACTTCTACGAGCAGGCCATCGAGCTCTTCATGCGGGTCTACAACCTCAGCCGCCGCAACGGGTACGTGGAGTACATCCCCAAGGCCCTGATGTACAAGGGCTACGCGCTGGTGAAGTCAGGCAAAACGCAGCAGGGTGAGGAGCAACTTCAGAAGGCGTATGAATTGGCGTGCCGCAACAAGCTGATGTCCGAGCAGGCCGTTGTCCTGCACATCCTCGCGCAGATCTACCACAACGATTTCAAGTTCTACGGCCTCGCGCTTGAGTACTACGAGCAGGCGCGCATCGCCTTCCACAAGACGCCCGTATGGCAATCGTTGCTTGAGCGGCTGGAGGAGGACATGGCGGCCTGCCAGCGTGAACTCGCCGAGTTGGATATCGCCAAGATTCTCGGCCCCGTGCCCATCAACAAGCTTCGCCAGGAATACCTCACCAGCCTTGTGAATGGCTTTGTGGGCATCCCCGGTATCGACAACCGCTCGCAGTTGGGCCGGCGCATTGGCCTGACTCGCCAGGCGATCCACCGGAACATCAACAGCTAGGCCGGAAGGGAGCAGTGCACGGGTTCGGGTGAGCTCGGCGCATTGACCGGCTAGCCAGGGCCTCGCGGGCCGCCACCGCGGGGCCCTGTTATTTGTTGACGAGATCGCTCTGACTGGAGAATGTCCGTGGGGGTCAGTTCAGCACTGTTACCGTGCCTGTATAGATCAGGTCGGCCATCGTGAGCCGGTACACGTAGACCCCGTTCGGCAAGGGTCGCCCGGAGTGGCCTGCCGGATTCCAGAGCAGCGTCACACTTCCCGCTTCGTGGTCGTGATCGAAAAGCGTCATGACCTCGCGCCCGAGCACGTCGTAGATCTTTAGGGTGACTCGTGCCGCCTCCGGGATCGAAAAGCGGAAGGTCGTTCATTGTCGAACCGGGTTTGGATAGTTCGGTTCTAGCCGTGGCAATGGGACAAACGGCGGCTCGACTACTTCGTCGCCAATACGGGCGTTGGCGCCCCCACCGCCGGGTGCAGGTTCAATCCTGGCAAGGAATTCGCCGCCCGCCTCGGCGAGAAGATCGTCGGTGATGGTAAAGGTGTCACGTGCGCGCAGGTGGAGGCAGCCGCCTGTCCACACTGTATCGTTGGTGGCCGTGATGGACTTTGCTGTTCGGAAATACATACATCAAGGTACGCCGGAAGACGAAAATTGGTCTCCGTCACCGCAGCATGGTAACCGCTTGG
>JADFLK010000039.1 GCA_022564455.1 Bacteroidota bacterium | reverse complement strand
GCACAGCCACCTCGATGCGTTGTGCGAGGTAGGCCTCGACCCGGACCTCTGGAAATGGATTCCAAACCCCGTGTATTCGAGGTAAAACCAGCTCAGGATGTCAAACGGATTCGTCCCGGACGCGACCCCCGGCATCTCCACTTAGCGCCTTGCCCCCAGAAACGAGGCGGGCGTTTTTGTTTATGTCAGATCCTGATGGATTTGGATTGTTTTGGACGAACGACACGGCGATCCGTCCCACCACCCATCTGGAGGTGCCCTTTATACCCCCCGAACACACCGTGGAGCGGCCAAGCATCGGTGAGCACGAGGCCCCGCCAATTGCCCGCGACCTGCACCTCTCCTTTGACAATGATCGCGTCCTGCTTGAGGATATGCTCAAGGCGATCTCGCACGGACGGCCATACGACTGTTTGGAGGTAGCCGGTTTCATCTTCTAAGGTGACAAAGAGAACGCCGTTGGCGGTTCCGGGCCGCTGCCTGAGAATGCAAATGCCACCCACCGTAACCATGGCCGATTTACCTTCGGAGGTTGCGAGTTCGCCAAGGGGCCAGCACGTTTCAATCGTTCGGATTTCAAGTTCGTTGAGCTGACGGCGGATCAGACGCATCGGGTGAGAGCGGGCCGCATTGTGAGCCTGATAGTCCCACGAGAGGCGCTCGGCCAATTCGAGATCGGGCAACTCGGGAAGGTCTCGAATGTGGACGGCAGGCAGATCAAACAATTCGGGAGTTCGGCCTTGCCCCGGCTCACCGAGCCGTTGCTCCAGCACCCCGATTTCCCACAGCGCCCGGCGAGCAGTTCCAGCCAGCGAGTCGAGAGCGCCACTTTGGGCGAGCACTCGTAGCTCGGCCACACCAACCGTTGAGCGCCGGTACACATCCTCGACGCTTTCAAATGGACTGCGGAGACGCTCGAAGATGAACGTGCGTGCTTTTGCCTCCGTCCAGTTCTTGAGGGCCGAGAGCGGCATGCGGATCTGCCACTTCCCCCCCTCCTCGTTCTCTATGTCATACCGCGACCAGCTTTTTGCGAGGTCGGGTGGGATGGTTTCTACGCCAAAGCGGCGGGCCTCCTCTTGCAACGTCGTGAGATTGTAGAAACCGGGCCGGTGCTGCATGAACGCCGCCATGTACGCCGCCGGAAAGTGGACCTTGAGATAACAGGAGATGTAGACGATCTGGGCAAAAGCCACGGAATGGCTGTGGCAGAAGCCGTAGCCCACAAATTTGCTCACTTTCTCGAACACCACGTTGGCCACGTCATGCGGCCGCCCAAGCTCAACAGCACTCTCGACAAACCGGTCCCGCATCTTCTCCATCTCGCCGGGGTCGCGGAAGTGCGACATCAGCGAGCGAAACTCATCTGCATCATCCAGGCTCATCCCGGCAAAGACGTGGGCCACTTCGAGCACCTGAT
The DNA here is from genome assembly GCA_022564455.1 of Bacteroidota bacterium. Next base: position 8,896 of record JADFLK010000039.1, on the reverse strand, counting down.
CCTGGTAGAGGATGATGCCCAGTGTGTGTTCAAGTACAGGTATCAGGCTGGGATGGTCGTAAACGACTTTCTCTTTGCCGCGCCGACGGCGAACAAACGGATCGACCACGTTGCCTTGTAGCGGCCCAGGCCGGAACAAAGCAACCTCTGCAATCAGATCGTCGAACGTTTCGGGCTGGTGCTTGCCTAGCAGGTGATGTTGCCCTTGCGATTCAATCTGGAAGCAGCCAATCGTGTGTCCGGCGCGAATCATCTCGAACGTCTTCTCATCATCCAGGGGCAGATCGTCCACTTCGAGATAAAACCCCTCGTATCGTTCGATGAGTTCGACACATTCGGAGATGGCGGCAAGCATTCTGAGCGCCAGCACGTCCAGCTTCACGAGACCCAGGCGCTCGGTGTCGTCCTTGGCAAACTGGGTGACCAGCACGCCGTTGGCAGATTTTTGTATCGGCGTGAACTGGTTGAGCGGCCGCCGCGAAAGCACCATCCCGCCCGAATGCTGGCCTAAATGCCTGGGGCAGCCGTCGAGCCTGGCTACGGTCTCGATCAGCTTTTCCACAAACGGCGAATAGCCCAGAACCGATCGGATCGTGTCGGCGACTTCAAAAATGCGTCGGGGATGAGACGGAGCAACGGCTTTGCCGAGGGTGTTGACCGTCTCCATGTTCCAGCCAAACGCCTTGGCAACGTCGCGAACCGCCGAACGCAGGCCGTAGTGAACCACCGTGGCCGTCATGGCCGTTTGCTCGATACCGAAGCGCTGTTCCATCCACGTGATGATTTCCTCGCGCCGTTCGGAGTCGAAATCCATATCGATGTCGGGCGTGCCTTTCCGGCCTCGATGCAGGAAGCGCTCGAAGACGAGGCCGTATTTAATTGGGTCTACATTGGTGATCCGAAGCAGGTAGGCCACGAGGGAACTCGCGGCACTCCCCCGGCCCGAACAGCGGATTCTCCGCCGCCGACTTTCGGCAACCACTTCTTGAACAACAAGGAAGAACTCCGAGAGGTCGTGGTCTGCGATGACGGCCAGTTCGTGATCGAGTTGATGGCCGGCCTCTACGGGCACGGGACTCCCGTAGCGCTCAACGAGCCCCTTCTCGCAAAGCTTTCGCAAGTAGGCATCTCCGGTGGTTCCCTCAGGAATCTCGGCCTTTGGCGGCGTGATTTCGCCGGGAAGCAGATCGACAGTGCAGGCTTCGGCGATCTGGATAGAACGAGCAATGGCCTCGGGCAACGGCAGGCGGCGGAGCAGGGTTTCCTCGCTAATCAGCGCGCGTTCGCCATTGCGGGGCCGCTCGGTGTGCGGCTCGTGAACGCTGATTCCATTGCGGATGCACGTGAGTAGATCGTACACGACGTAGTCTTCACGACGAGTATGGCGGACGTCGTTCGTGGCTACAAGCGGTACGCCCGTGGACTCCGAGAGGCGGACGAGCTTGCGCACCCGGGCATCCGAATCGGGGTTGAGTGCGTGGGCCACCTCGATGCTCAGGCGCTCACCGAACACATCGTGAAGCTCGCCGACCCACTGACGAGCTTCGCGGGTTTCTCCGGCATCAAGGCAATTCCACAGCTTGCTGCCTTCTGTTCCCGTGAGGCACCACAGATCGTCCGAGTGAGCGTCCAACTCCTCGAACAGCGCAGATGGCTGCTCACGATCGCGCAAGTGGGCATCCGTCAGCAGTGCGCACAGGTTGGCGTAGCCTTCGTTTGTGGCCGCCAGGAGCACAAGAGACGCGTTCTCTATGGTCACTTCAGCGCCGAAGATTGGCTTGATGCCGATGTGTTCGCACGTCTTCTGAAACCGAACAACCCCGTAGACCCCGTTGACATCGGTAAGGGCCAACGCCTTCTGTCCGTATGCGGCGGCCTGTGCCACAAGATCAACGGGCGAAGAGCCGCCGGCGAGGAATGAGTACCAGCTTCGGGTGTGCAAATGGACAAGCATGGCTCCTCAATCCAGTACGCGCGATAACCACCAACTATCCCCTTCCCGGTATATCTCGACCACGCCGATTGAGGTGAGCACCCGCATGTATTCGCGGCGCACTTCATCGCTCCACCAAACCCCCTGAATCACCCAGGCATTAATCCGGCGTTCGACCTGCACCCATTCCCCCTTCCAACGCAACCGCGCCGGCACGCCGTTTGGTGACGTGATGACTTCTATCGGTGAGCGTATAGCCTTCATCGCTCATCCTCGTCCAGCACCACAAAGGGTTCATGGCGGTATTCGTCTTCAGGAAGAAGGGCGTGCGGCACATGGACAGCTCGCATGCATGCGCCAGGGAAGCGAGGCTCCACCTTTCTCGCCGCGTCCTCGAGGGCAGGTCGGCTTCTCCACAGGGAACCTTGCCGTGTATCGCCGACAGAGAACGAGCGCAGCTCTATTCGGAGCGAACTCAGCGAGCCCATCCCTTCAAGCTCAGGACGAATGAGTGCCCGCACCTGGCGAAGGAGATACGGCAGCTTGTCCGAGGCCTTCGGAAGGATCCGGCTTGCGGCCTGCTCCCTCTTGCCGTCGTAGAGTCGTGCCACCAGACGCCGACAGCACCAGCCTTTGAGCTTTTCATGGGCTTCCTCGACAAGGCGCGCCGTTACCGCGTCGAACTTCTTCTCATACTGCATGTCCTCATCCCATTCGAGGATATAAGTGGCTCCTGCTGCCTTTGCAGGACGGTACAGCTCTATCGGGCGCTCGCGAGGCGGGTTGAGGTAGGCGGAAAGCTCTCCGCCGGCTTCTGCACCAAACTGTGCTTTCAGATGGCGCTCGGAGAGCGTTGCCGCACGGTCCAGGGTTGGATAGCCGAAAAGTTGGAGCCGCTCGGATAGTTCCTCGTCGAAGCCGAGAACAGTGAGCACGTCTACCGAGGTGTGCTTGAAAAAGCCGTCCACTCTCTTTTTCGGAAGCGAGAGCACGTAGCCGGGAGCAGCACGCGCCGCGGCGAGCCGTGCCATCCTACGTGTGGGTGCGATGCCCACACACGCTTTGAGATCAACCGTGAGCGCTTCGAGATCATCATTATGAGCATTCCGCAGGTACGCCACCCCGCGCTCGGCCGATTCGAGAAACGGGGTGAGCGTGTGCAGCCGCTCCAGCGTGTAGTCCCACATGGCCTGCTCTCCCGTCGCGTCGCGCAGGTGCACCACCGTCCGAGCAGAAACATCGGCCACGCGATCGGCCGCCATGCCAATCCGTACGCCCGATTGCAGGGCGTGGTGTGAGGCCGAGACGACTTTGCCGCCCTGCACGACGGCAACCGGAGACTTCGTACTAAGTGAGCGTGCAACCGCCCAGGCCGGAAACGCCGGCAGGCAGAAACAGATCATCCCATGGGTCAGTGCACTATCCATCTCCTCGGCCCTAGTTGTAATTAGTGACGGAGACAGCCGAGAGCAGAACACCCTGAATGGAGACCTCCTCGGCGCCAACCCGGCGCTCCTCGTATCGCGGGTTTTCCGGCACGAGCCGTACGTACTCACCATCCGCATACACCCGTTTGAGGGTACCGCCGTCGCCGGCCACCCACACGGCGCAGATGGCGCCGGGCCTGGGGACGATGTTCGGGCGCATGAGAGCGAGCATCCCCGAGTGCAGACCCGCTCCCGTCATCGAATCCCCGTCAACGCTCAGGAGATAGTCGCCGGGCTGGGTGTCGGGAAACAGATCGGTCACATGGTTGAGCCATTCAACCTGGGCATCTTCACCATACCACGTGGGGCCGGCGGGTATGGACCCGGCAAGAGGGAGACCGCGCCTTCGGCCGGTTGCTTTCTCGGTCAGTGCATACCGACGCCACCCGCCTTCCTTCGGCGCGGCCACGTAGCCCTTGCGTTCGAGTACGAGCAGGTGTTCGTACGCCGAGGAGGAGCTGGAAAATCCAAACTCGTTGGCTATCTGCGAACCACGGGGGAAACGCCCGCCGTTGCGCCCGGAGAAGCCGACGATATAGTCGAGCACGCGCTGCTGAGCAGGCGTCAGTTCATCGTCAAACATGATTCTGGGGAAGGATGTCGGACACACAAGATGGGGCAACGAGAGGATAAAATCTCGGTAGTACCGAAGTTTTTCTTTCAAATCTATCCATGCGAGGCCCACGCGCCTCTTTTTTCTTCCTCCAGTCCCAGATGGGTATGACACCTGTCCTGTCAGTGGCAGCCGGTGTACATCCGGTGGTAACGTCTCGCTAACGCCTCCTCCCCATGCCCCACCCCGGTTACGCCTTTCGAGACATCAGCGAGTACGTCCGCTTCGGGACGGCCTCCGACCGGTACGCCGCGTGGCGTGGGCAGATTTACACCTCGCAGTGGGACGACGCTGTAAAGATGCGGACGAAGAAATTTGGCAAGGACACGTTCAGGGAGGAAACCGTACCTGTTGCCTCAACCGAGGAATACTTCGAGCACTTCGGCATCGTGGAGCTGGACTTCACCTTCTACAATCCCCTCTTGCAGGAAGACGGCGAGCCGTCCGGCAGCTTTTTCACCGTGCTGCAGTACGCGAAACACGCGCCTGCCAACGCGCGCTTTCTGCTCAAGGCCCCGCAGCTCTACTCCGCCCGAAAGTTCTACCGTGGCAAGTGGGTGGGCAACGACAACTATCTGAACGTGCAGGGCATGAACGAGCGGTTTATGGAGCCCGCCCTGGAGTTGCTTGACGAGCGGCTCGTCGGCGTCCTGTTCCAGCAGGAATACACCCGAAAGGCCGACGCCCCCTCACCGGCTGAGAACATTGCCGAGTTGGATGCCTTCTTTGCCGACGTGATCCAGAATACGCAGTTCCATCTGGAGATCCGATCCCCCCACCTCCACGGCGACGGCTACCACGACTGGCTCCGAAGCCGGGGCCTGGGTTATGTGCTCAGCCACTCCACCTGGCAGAAGCCGCTCCGCACACAGTGGAAGCAGGCCGGCGAGCGCCCAAGCGCTGCCAACGGCGAGACCGTGGTTCGCCTGCTCACACCGCTCACGAAGAAATACAACGAGGCCTATGCCCTCACGCATCCATTCGACAAGGCGGTGCCGGAGATTGCCGAATCAGCCGGGGGCCAGGCGATGGTGCAGGACAGCGTGGCCCTGATACAGGATGCTATCGATTCGCACAAGACGATCAACATGATCGCCAACAACCGGGCCTGGGGCAACGCGCCGGATTTGACAAGGGAGATTGTTGCCAGGCTGAGGGAATACGACGTCAGTGCCTGAGACCAGACGCAATCGTTCGCGGCTCATGACAGGCGTGCTCCCGTTTCACGGCATTCCCATTACGCTGCCTGCATAAGTCTTTTTCAAGGGCGAACAGGTTCCAGGCGCTCATTGGCCGGTGGGAGCCAGAATAACGCGCACCCACGTGTCGATCGGCTCGTTTTGTCTCGACATTCCACCGCTTCCACCACCACCGCGACCACCTCCACCCATTCCACCTCGTCCTCCGCCTCCTCTATTACCCCGACCGCCTCCGCCCATTCCACCTCGTCCTCCACCTCCTGCCGGGCGTGCTCCAGCCGGCATTTCCATTTCCGGTGAGATCAACCCCAATCCAAGCTCTTCGCTGACCATTGGCAGCTCGTACGCAGTGCCTTCACTGTCGCCGAGAGGAATGCGGTATTCAAGGACCAGTTCACCGTACTCAAAAGAACCGGCTACGCGAATGCCCGAAGCGCTATTAGCTGGGATCCGCATCCCATGCTCTTCACCGTCGTGAAGCACTTCCAATTCATCGAGTGATTCGATGAACCGTTCTCTCATGGCGGCCTCCACCTCCTCACGACCGCCCTCGCTCAACCCTCCCGATCGTCCTCCGGGCATTCCGCCCGGCATTCCTCCCAGACCAGATCGATCCATACCCTCCGGGCTGAGCGGGTAGGCGATCCCGAAGATTCGATCTTTACCGCCGTCAGGATCGAACCAGAGGGTTAGCCCTGCACGCATAATCTGGCGGAGCTTTGCTTGATCGCGAACGACGAGTGCTACATATATCGCTTCCGCGTCGTTGCGGACGCCGATGGAGACGCCGCTTTCGCCTTCGAATAAGCGCAGCGCGCCGGCCCAGTCCTCAGCAGAGCCGTCAATTATCACATCGGTAGTGACCGGACTGCTTTCGATCTGCTTTACGGACGCACAGCCAGAGACGGCAAGTAGTGATGACAAGCCAATGACAAGAACGCCTGGAAGACTGGCGGCGCAGGAATGTGGGGAAGTGGATAGGGTCATGGTTTCACGTATTGATTGGGTTTTGCACAGGTTATTGCCGTGCGGAAGGATGGATGTTCGGAGGCCTGGTCAGCCACCATTTCCTCCTCGTGGACGGTTGCCGCCCCGCCCGCCGCGGCGCCCCTGTGAGCGGGACTCCTGCCATTCCAGATACTTCGCCATCTGCTCTTCGCTGATCACCTCGCCGACCCGTTCGTTTGTTTCGGCTTGCCGAAGTTCCATCGCAGCCCGGCGAGCCTCCCGGTCTCCACGCCCAAACTGCTCCCGGAGCTCAAGCCTCTTTTCGGCCTCTTCGAGAAAAATGGGGCGGAGTCGTTCAGCCTGCTCGTCCGAGATACCGACGTTCTCGTCGATTGCAGCCAACATTTGCTCTACACGCTCGGCGGGATCCATCTGCGAACGATCGCCCGGTTGGGCCAGAACGGTTGGAATGGAGAGGGTGAAGAGAAGAATCAGAGCCGGGACGGCAGATAGTCTGCGCCGGATACAAGCAGAGGTCGTGTTCATGATGCCTTGTGGTTTGAGTTGGTCGAAGCGTGGTAAGTGTATAATCGGTACAAAACAGGCCGTGGATGCTGGTCTGGGGATGAACTGCATGGTGGTGCCACGAACCGCACAGGTCCACATACGAACACGAAGGCTAGCGGCAAGGCTTTGTCCGCCCAGGAGGCTGTTGAAGAACGGATGAAGTAGCGCCTGTCGTGGTTATGCCCCTCGCGTGATAGATGTCTATTGCTGCACTACATTTCATTCGTTCTCTAATCGGAGGATTCGCCCATGCTTACACACAGCTGCTGGTTGTTCGTTTTTTTTCTGACTCTCGTTGGGTGCAACGACGAACAGGGAGAATTCGGGAGATTCGAGGGCGAAGTCAAGACGGAGTGGCTGGAGAACGGTAGTTCCATGCGACTCCTCGAAGACTTCCACTACATCGGCCCGGAGAATGACCGCTGGACGGCCCCAGCGGGCGATATCATCGACGGAGCCTCGATTCCGCGAGGGCTGTGGACAATCGTTGGCGCTCCCTTCGATGGCCTGTATCGGAAGGCTTCTGTCATTCACGACGTAGGCTGCGTTCGCCGGACGCGCTCGATGGAGGACACGCACCGCGCGTTCTACTACGCCTGTCGGCTCGGGGGGGTCTCCGAGGCGAAGGCGTTGCTGATGTACTGGGCCGTGAGCCAGTTCGCCGAACCCTGGCCCGACCCTGGTTCCACGACGATCGACTCCACGCTGGTGACGCAGGCCAGTCTCACGCCCTCCGACAGCGCATTCGCTGTAGCAGCTGAATACTTCGAATACCACGCGGATTCTCTCTCCCTCACCGACCTGGATCAGCTACGTCAACTGCGGCCCGCCGAACTGGAGCGCCGGATCGTCCGCGATGTCCGCCAGAATCGATATACCATTCCGCAGCGGCTCGATACCGAGGATTTTCATTTGGAACGTCTTCCCCACGGATTCACCCAGCCGCGGAGATTACTCGACTCCAATCCGAACCCTGTGGATATTGGCCTGGATCGGTTTGATATCGACCGTGGCCAGATCGAGCAGCGCCAGATTGATGGCCAGATGCCGCCTCCACCCAGCCCGTAAGAGGCTGTCGAATTACGTGCTCCACGAAGTCACGCGAGCCTGCGGGACTGCGGGGCAACGCAGAGATCGGCCGAGAGGCACCGTCGCAGGCAGGATGACGTATTTCAACAGCCTCCTAGGCTCTCGCTTGCAATAGCGGCCTCCGTCAATCTCCATCGATCGCGCGCGCAACCGCTTCCATACCCGGATCGCGGCCGGCCGCATACACCTCAAATGTCCAGGGTGCAGCGATATCCGGCGCGAGCGAATCCACGGCGATCGGATGGCGAACGACAGACCCGTGGCAATCCGAGAACCCCTCGCAACCTGTTTGATAGTCATGGCGCTCCGTCGCGGCGAGCAACATCACGCCTGAGTTGGGCAGCGTCATGGTGCTGCCCTCCGAGAAGAACTCCAGCCGATCCCCCGGCCCTTCGCCGATGATCACCACCCGATCCGGCGCCGTTTGCTTCAGATAACCTATGCTTGAAATGGCCGCAGAAAATGTCCAGGGGCTGATCAGTACGAAGATGCGGCCTGGAACCAGATCCGGCAGGCTCTCCATAAAGTCGCGCGTCGTGTTTAGATCGCCTCCGCCGTTCTGGCGCATATCCAGGATAACATTTGAACGACCGGCCTCCTCAATCACCTGCCGGAACTCACGAAGAGCAACGCGGATCGGCTTCCCTGGCGCGTTGTTGTTTCTACGAAGCTCGATGACCATCGCATCAAGCTCAGGTACCTCTCTCGATCTGAAAGACTCGCCTGCATCCTGAAGGGCCCACGGCGCCAGATCCGGGTCCATCAGAGCCCGCCATTCGCCTACTTCTTCTTCCAGGAGTTCCGGATAGATCCATCTGCTCGTCCTACCCGGCCGTTCGCCCGCAGGGTCACCTGCGAGGAATCGCTCGATGCGTGCCCCATCGCTTGTTTCGAAGGCGTACACCGCGCCGGCAGGGTCCGGAGCCAGTCCGAGCGCGTGCAACTGCTCGGGGCTTTCAATCAGATAAGAACCGACGCGGTCCCTCCACGCAGGCGTCCCTCCTACGAGCGCGCGGGAGGCATCCCTTATCTCGGAAATGGCCGTGCCACCAACGGCTAC
>JADFLK010000392.1 GCA_022564455.1 Bacteroidota bacterium | reverse complement strand
GCCCCGGTCCAATGCACCGGTTTTTCGAACGGTGGGGATCGAACGATCCGTCGAGCAGGTGTTCTCCAGCCGGGTTCCGCTTCGTTCGGGTGGCTACCTGTTCATCGAGCACACCGAGGCCATGCACGTCGTTGACGTGAACTCCGGCCGCGCGGGCAAGGGCAAAACGCAGGCGGAAAACCTGCTGAGCGTTAACCTCGAAGCAGCGGTAGAGGTTGCCCGGCAACTCCGCCTCCGCGACCTCGGAGGCATCATCGTCATCGACTTCATTGACATGTGGCGGGATGCGGATCGCCGCAAGGTGTATCAGACCCTCAAGCGCGAGTTCACCAAGGACAGGGCCGTGACGAAGCTCCTCCCCATGAGTGATTTCGGGCTCATTCAGATCACCCGGCAGCGTCTACGGCCGAGTATTACGACCACCGAGAACGGCAACGCGGGCGACCCCGCCGCCGCAATGGCAGCCGCAGGGGCTTCCGAGATCAAGCAGCCCGAGCGCGATTTTGGGCCGGAACTCCTCGATACGTCGGTTTCTTCGGATGACTTGGTGCGCCGCCTTGATGGCTGGTTGAAGAACTACCGTGCCACGGTTCAAGAGCGTTTCCGGAGTCGCCCCATTGTCATCCGCGTGCATCCGCTGTTCGAGGCCTACCTGAAGCGCGGACTGCTTACGCAGATCCGCCGCTGGAAGTGGAACGTGAAGGGGCTGAACTTCGAGGTGATTCAGGATGATGGTATGCATCCGCTCGACTTCGATGTGCGCGACAAGAAATCGGGCAAGTCGCTCACCTCGAGGTACGAACCGAAGAGCGAGAAGTAAATCTGGCGATCTGGGCTGATTGGGCGTAACATCCGGGGTCTCCCCCCAGATAGCCACATCGCCATGAAAGCTCCTGCGCTGGTCAAAGCGCTTGAAGAAGCGCATCAACAATTGGGCGTGCCCGTCCGCCGAGAGCGCGGCAAGTTCCGCGGCGGCCGCTGCACTGTAGCCGGCGACGATGTGATGGTCATCAATAAAATGCATCCTTACGAAGCCCAAATGGCGGTTCTTGCAGAGAGCCTTCGGTCACTGCCGCACGACCAGCTTTACATCCGCCCGTCCGTTCGCACGGCCCTCGAAGACGCTTGGGCGGCACAGACCGCAGCAACCCTCGAAGCCCCCGATCTCGGAGAGGAGTAGCCCGTGTCGTCGCTCCGCGCCACGCTGCTGGGAACGGGCACCTCAACCGGCGTGCCTGTCATCGGCTGCACGTGTGCGGTTTGTAGTTCCGATGATCCGCGCGACCGGCGGTTGCGGTGCTCGGCCTACATCGTCGCCGAAACCGCCGAAGGCCCGGTTCACTTGTTGATTGATACGGGGCCGGACTTCCGCCAACAGGCCCTTACGTATGGTATTGATCGGGTGGATGGCGTGCTTTACACCCACCACCACTTCGACCACATCGTGGGTGTGGATGACCTGCGGCCCTATTGCTTCGATCCGCAGACGGAGATTCCGTGCTTCGCCAACGCAGAAACGGCCCAATCGCTGCTATGTACGCACGGCTATATTTTTGAGGACGGCACGTATCCCGGCATTGTCAAGCTGTCGCTGCACGAGATTGATGGGCCGTTTTCGGTGGGAAGCCGCTACGGGCACGAGGGATCCGTTTGGGTAACGCCCATTCCGGCGCAGCATGGCGCGATGGACGTGCTTGGTTTTCGAATCGGCCGGTTTGCCTACCTGACCGACGTGAACGCGATACCGGATGATAGTCTTGCTCTTCTGGAAGATCTGGACGTGCTGATTCTGGATGGTCTCCGCGAGAAGCCCCACGAAACTCACTTCACGTTTGCCGAGGCCACAGCCGTTGCGCAGGGCGTCGGCGCAAAGGAAGCGTACTTCATCCACATGACGCACACCGCCCCGCACGCAGAAACGGACGCGGCGCTTCCCGAGGGCATCCACCTCGCCTACGACGGGCTGACACTCTATGTAGAGGACTTCACGCGGAGCACGTAGCGGCCAATTAGCGACTATTTTCCGGCTCCCCGTCCCACCCTGTCGTGCGCCTCCTCATTCTGAACGGACCCAACCTCAATCTTCTGGGCTCGCGCGAGACGGACGTTTACGGTTTGGCCTCGTTGGCCGATCTTGAACACGGCCTGCGTTCCATGTTCCCCAACGTGGACTTTCGCTTCGCGCAGGACAACAAGGAAGGCGCGCTCGTGGATGCGCTCCAGCAGGCTGATACCGATGGGTTGGATGGAGTCGTTTTCAATCCTGGAGGCTACGGACACACCAGCGTGGCGTTGCGGGATGCCATCGCGGCCATCACCACGCCGGTTGTGGAGGTCCATATTTCCAACGTCCACGCGCGAGAGGATTTCCGGCAGTTACTGATGCTCTCCCCGGTGTGCAGGGGCGTCATCAGTGGGCTCGGCCTGACGGGGTACCATCTTGCTGTGCAGTCGTTCATTGAGGACAGGGCGAATGGCTGAGCCTATTACACCAGATCAGGAGGCTGAAACCACACCAGAGAAGCCCCCCGTCGAGAGCCGTACCGACAGCGCGGCGCTGCTGATTGCTCTGGGGATCCTCTCGAGCCGGATTTTGGGGCTCGTCCGGGAAAAGGTAGTGGCCTATTTCTTTGGCGTTGGTGAGCACCTGGACGTGTACCAGCTCGT
>JADFLK010000038.1 GCA_022564455.1 Bacteroidota bacterium | reverse complement strand
CCGCGAGCTTGTGACCTTCAACGGCACCTATGATCGTGCGGCCACAGATACACTCTACACGCGCAATGCCGAGCGTACACTCACGTACGATCTCGCCCTGAACTTTATCGATGTGCAGGGGCCTGCGCGCGATCGCCATAACTGGCGCAATGCCGTAAGTGGCACGCTTGAAGGTGTCTACCACGCGGTGATCACGTTCATACGTGGAGACGCCTACGAGGAAGTCGAGATCTGGAAAGAGTTCACCATCGTCTTCGGAGAAGGCGACGGCGATGTCCGCGATGCGCTGATCACGATCGACGGCCGCACTTTCCGCGCCGATATCGAGACCGGGCAGGTCCAGGGGGTCGACTAACCGACCATTCGCCAAGGCCTCGTTCATGGCCGCCTCCCTGCGACATCATAGGGGGCGGCCTTTTTTGGTAGTGACCGCGTTGATAAAATCCCCGTTGTATGAGGCGGGCCGTCTCGACTTGTTGGAATGAGACGACCCATCGCGCTTACTCTCGAGGCTGGGAGCTTGCTCTGAGCCAGGTAGCTATCTCATCCTCTGCAAAGACTCCTGAAGCCAGCCCTTCCATAAAGGTCACCGTCTCGATCCGGCCGGGCGCGAAGAGGTAGCCGTTCTGAAACAGGAACGCCCGCATAGCGATGAGCGCCACTCGCTTTTTGCCGTCGATGAACGGATGATTCTTTGCGAGGCCGAAGCCATAAGCAGCCGCGAGATCGAAGAGATCGACCTCGTCACCGTATTGGTACCGGTGAACGGGATTAGCCAGCTCGCTCGGGAGCATTATTCAATCACGCAGGCCGGAGCTTCCGCCGAAGTGGAGCACCTCCGTGTGGAGAAGCCTGACTTGCGCCTCGGTGAGCCAGTGAGGTTCTTTTGGTTTGCTCACCTCGCGAGCTCGCGGAAGGCATCGCGATGGGTACGCATGAACTCGCGCGCGTCTGTCATGGCATCCGCGAACTCCGGATCGTACGGGGTGGCGGTCAACCCATCGGGGGCCGGACACGTAGAGGACATCTCCTTCTTTTGCGGCCATGCTCTCGACAGCCGACTTCGGCAGAATCAGGCCGTACCAGCCACCGAACTTTCTGACTTTTGTGGTCTCAGTGGCCTGCCCAACTTCGGAGTCTCTGTATTGAGATCCTTCAACTCCGCTGAGCATACCATGACGATATTGTTTGTCTTGAGCCTGTTGGAGCTTTACGAGAACCACTCACTGTCATTCGACCAGCTTCACTACAATACTACCCGGCCCGGCGTTGATCTCGATGTGGAAGGTGTGGGGGTTGCCGGCCGCGTTCGGGCTCGCCCAGCTGTGCCGCCCAACGCGCTCAAAGGAATTGGGGAACGCCACGCGTGTCATAAAGGACACGGGGGCCTCCACCACAACGGGCTGCCCCGCACGTAGCAGCACCGTCAGCGAGGCGAGGCCCACGTTGATTTCGGCTTCCGCGCCCGGCATGATGGCCTCGCCGGAGAAATCGAGGGTGAACTCTCCGGCGCCGCCGTCGAACTCGAACGACTCGAAGCGGGCGTTGCCGAGGCCGCTCGCCGTGAACTCCGACAAACCGGCCTCTATATCGAAGCGGTGCAACACGATCGGGTTGGGCTCATCGAACCGCAGCGAGATGGAGGCCATCCCGCATTCCACGCTGAGGCGCTCTACTGGGATGCCTGTGAAGTTGAGGTCGCCTTCCGCGGCGCCGAGCGTGAGATCGAGATCGAGTGGGATGGAATCGGAGAAGTAGAGCTGCCAACGGCCGCCGCGCAGGCCTCGGAACGACACGTCTTCACCGTCGAGCGAAAGCGAAATTTCGACTTTGTTGCCGCTCCGGTTGTGGTCGAAACGCGGGCGAAGCTGGGCGCCTATCACCACGCCCTCCGCCTGAAAAAGCGCCCCTTGATCGGCCGTAGAGATGGTTACGTGGCCCAGCGCCAACTCTATATCGGCTTTAACCCGCTGTTCGCCCTCGTCCGCCACTTCAAAAAAAGAACGGATGGCCCGGCGGCTTTGTGTTACGTCGCCTTCCCCCAACCCGTGCTCTTCGTCGTGGTCGTGCGAGAACGGCACCGTGAAGAGATAGGTGGCGCACGCAATGCTTGCAATCACAAGCACGACAAAGACGACGGCGCAGCCCACGACGATGCGGAGGGCTCTGCGCTGGTGCTCGGGCGGTTTGATGTCGAGTGACTTCACGAGGGGGCGCTACGGGACTATTGGCAGCAGGTTTCGACGGACTTATCCAGTGCTCTGCATAGCAGCGGCAATTCCGTTGATGGACACGAACAACGCGTGTTTGATACGTGCCTGTACCTCCGGAGCATCCGATTCCCTACGATGTCTCCGCATGAGTTCGAGTTGGACCAGATTGAGCACGTCGGTGTACGGATTGCGCAACTCGATGGACTTCTGTATGACGGGGCTTGCCTCCAACAGTTCGGTTTGCCCGGACACGCTCAACAGTGCGGCTTCTGCTTTCACAAATTCGCGTGCGACACGATCGTGGACATCTTCTCCGGACTGTCCGGCGTAGCGCTCAGCAATGAGGAAGCGCGCGCGCGCCATCTCCCGCAGTGCATTGCCGACCACCGCTTGCAGGAACGGCCATGTCTTGTAGATGTCTTGCAGTAGGTCGGCGTCGTCTCCGAGATCTTCAAACGCACTCCCCACGCCGTACCAGCCGGGTACAGTGTAGCGTGTCTGCGTCCACCCGAACACCCACGGAATAGCACGTAATCCATCAAAATCGACCTCTGAAGCAGCTTTTCGAGAGATAGGACGCGAGGCCATTGGGATGCCCGCGATGTGCTCGATGGGCGTGACGGCCAGGTACCAGGGCCAGAAATCGTCCGCCTCAATGAGTTGCCGATACGCCGTCATCGAGGAGTCGGCGAGGCGCTGCATGAGGTTATTTGCGGTTTCGTCCTCCATCCGTTCGTTTTCGGATTCAGCAAGCGCGCCGAGCTGGGCGTGTACGATCTGCTCAAGATGCCGTCGTGCAATCCCCTCGTGAGCGTAGCGGAAGGAGATCACTTCGCCCTGTTCCGTAAACCGAATGCGGCCGTTCTGTGCCGCACCGGGCATCGCACGGATGGCCTGATTGGCGCGGCCACCGCCTCGGCCAACCGTCCCGCCGCGGCCGTGGAAGAACCGCAGGTCCACATTGAACCGATTGCACACGCTCGCAACAACTTTCTGTCCCTTGTGGAGCACCCAGTTGGCCATCCAGTATCCGCCATCCTTGTTGGAATCGGAATAGCCGAGCATGACTTCCTGCATTCCGCCGCGCGCTGCAAGATGCTTTGCGTAGACGGGGTGTTGGAAGAGCGCCGTCAGGAGGCTTTCGGCGGCTTCGAGGTCGTCGATGGTTTCGAGCAGTGGAGCTACATCGAGCAGCGACTCCACGCTGCCATCGGGGAGCATCCGCCACAAACCAGCCTCCTTGGCAAGGAAAAGCACTTCGAGCACATCGCTCACAGCGTCGGTCATCGAGATGATGTACCCACCAATGCTTTCCGGCTCGCTCTCCATGGCCTTCCGGACGACAGCGAGCGTCGCAAGCATCATGCGGGCGTCGTCGCCCAGATCAGTATCCGGTAGATGGACAGGCTCTTGAGACGCGAGTTGCTCAGACAGCAGATCGATGCGGGTGGCCTCGTCGAGTGCACTGTAATTCTCCTCGACGCTTGCCGCTCGCAAAATTTCGCTCACGGCTCTTTCGTGGACACGGCTGTGCTGCCGGATGTCGAGTGCAGCCAGATGAAACCCGAACGCATCTGCCTGCACCATCAAATCAGCCAACGGACCGTCTGTGGCAAGCGTGCCCAGCCCGGCGGTTCTCAGCGCATTGGCGATCAGAGTGAGGTCGTCTTTATATGCCACCGCGTTATAGTGAAACGCCCCTTTGGTATTGTTGGCTTTGAGCAGGTGGCCGATCTTTGCCTGCATCAGCATCAGCTTCAACCGGATGGGCTCGTGGGCGTTTTGGCGCCATCGGCGCTCGGGGAGATCGACCACCTTCCTGTCGGCTTCGATAGAGGCGTAGAGTTCGGCCGGCATTTCCACCTGCCGATCCGACACGGAAAGCACCAGCCGCAGCTCGTTCAGCGCGCGGCGGTGAAGCAGCAACGCATCTTCCCGGTGAGTCTGAAGCGTCCACGACGTGACTTCCGGCGTCACTTTTGGATTCCCGTCGCGGTCGCCACCAATCCATGAGCGGTACCGAAGGAAGGCCGGAAGTTCTTGCCCGAGGCTCATCGAAGTATCCCCAGGGGCATCGTCCGGGCCATCGCCGTAATAGGTTCGGAGCGCCCTGCGGAAGTCTGCGTGGATACGCGGCACGGTCTTCCACACCGATGTCGCCAGGAAGTAGAGGCCCTGCCGGACCTCGTCCTCGACGGTGACAGCGGCCTGGCGAATTTCGTCCGTCGCGAGCAAGAGTTGGATGCTGTGCTCGATGTCGCGGATCAACACTTCAGCCTCTTGAGGGGTATGATCACGGTCACGCCAATCCTCCAGGAGCGTCGCGATTCGCTGCTGGTGGAGCAGGACCGTACGGCGGCGAGCTTCCGTGGGGTGCGCGGTAAACGTGGGTTGGATGTCGAGCTGCCCAATAAGCGCGAGCGTTTCCTCCAGCGACTTGCCTTGCATCTTCAGCTCGTGAACCGCATCGGCGATGGACTCGCCCCGCGGGCGTTCTTTCGTCGCGGCTTGCGCCCGCTCCCGGTTGATACGCACGATCTCCAACTGCTCGGCTTTGTTGACCAAGTGGAAAAACGTGGTGTAGGCACGCAGCACGGCGAGAAGGTCGTCGGCCTCTACGTTCTCGATAACGTGCGCGGCTTCATCCAGCGAGCCTCCTTTGCACAGATGCCGGAGCTGCTCGACCAGTCCGAGGATTTCTTTTCCGTACCGCGCCCGAATCGCCCTCCCCAGCACGGCGCCGAGCAAATTGACCTGCCGCGAGAGCGGCGCTGAGATCCCTGACCCCTTCGGCTCGATGATCAGACCGTCAGGAAGGGCGGATGGGAGGGGCATGGGTGGTCGGGATCAGTGAAGATGCCAAGATATGCGGCCAAGCTTCCCTAGAAATCCAACCCAATCGAGAAGTACGTCCGGGGATCACCGAATTCACGGCCGTTATACGGCCACGCGTAGTCGAGGCGGATGGGATAGCCGAGCAGGATCGTCCGCAGGCCCACGCCCGCGCCGAGGAAGGCGTCGTCGAACACCGTGTTGCCGTTTTCGTTGGTGCGCCGGAGGTTGAAGCTGCCCTCGGCCAGGAGGCCGGCATCGGCGAAGGCCACCGCCTGAATGTTGTAAAGCGGGATGATGGGGATCGGGCCGGGCAGCAGAGCGGCGATCAACGGAGCGCGGAACTCGGCGTTGACGAGCGCGAAGCGGTCGCCGGTGGCCTCGTTGAAACCGTAGCCCCGGAGCGGGAGGATCGGCGTGGCGAAGACGAAGTCGTCGGGGTCTTCGATGGGCAGCGTGTTGTAGCTCGGATTGATCCAGTTCTGGACGCCCGCCGCGTAGAACCGCTGAGGATCGGGACCGATGGACGCGCCGCCTGACACCCGGAGTGCCACCGTGTACCCGGAGCCAAGCGCCACGTACTGCCGCGCATCCGCCAGCATCGTAACAAACTGGACATCCGGCCCCGGCGACCCGGCCAGCGAAACGGCCCAGCGCCGCCCACTCTGCGGCGACATAAAGCCCGGCACCGTCCGGTCGCTCGTGAACGCGACGCGTGGATAAATGAACGTGCGGGTACGCGGCTGCGCGCCGAGGTCGTTCAGATCCGCCAGCGAAACCCCGAGCAACGACAGTGAGGCATCGATCCGCCGGAACTTGTCGAGCGGGTAACTAGCACCGACCACCAGCCCGTAGTTGCGGTAGCGGAGGACGGTGCCCCGGTTGAAATCGGTCAGCTCGCGGGCGAGGTGGAAGCCTTCGAAGATGTAGTCGGTGCGGCGCGCGAGATACTGGTAGCTGAGGAGGTAGTCCGAGTTGCGGAGATCGAGCACGAGGTTTGTAGCCAGCCCGATGCGATGGTTTCCGAGCATGTCGGAGAAGAGCATCTGCGTGACGCTCTGCACACCGAACACGGTGTCGTACGCGCCGGCGGCGTAGACGAGGTCGGGCGAGAACCGCAGCTTGTAGCGCCGCACGCGAAAGGAGCCGTCGGGATTGGTGTTATCGAGGGGGCGGAACCGGTCCTCCACCTCCTCGAACTGCTCGCGCGCGGCTTTGTCAAATGCGTCGGTGAATGCATAGTCGCGGAAATCCACGAAGGCTGTATCGGCGAAGGCGATGAGGTCGGAATCGGGCGGTACCCGATAGATCGCGCCATCGGAGCGCAAACGGCCACTCGTTCCAAGAGAATCGACAACGAGGCCGATGCGGCTTCCAAACAGATCAGTAGCTTCCGAATCCGCAACGGCCACAGCCCGTCGTCGCATCGGGTCCTCGTCGAAGGGCGTGCCATCGGCGGCGTCGCGCAGGAGTGGGTTGCGTTGCGCTGTGGCGTCGGAGGCTACCAGAAGAGACGGAGCGACCAATCCATCCACAGGCCCGGAAACGCGCTGCGCCCACACGTTAGGTGAGAGCGTCTCCGGTACCTGCTCCGTGCGCCCGAAGGGATCGCGGAGGAGGAAGATGGACGGCGTGCCTTCGTGCAGTGCCGCGATGGCAGCCTTCTCTCCGTCCGCCGAAAGCGATACCTGAATGACGCCGGTTTGGAGGTCCGTAAGTGGCCGCTCGTCGCCGGTGGCCAGGTTCTTCTCGTAGAGGTTCCAGATGCCGTTTCGGTCGGAGACGAACAGCAACCGCTCCGGATCGCTGCCGAACTCGGGGTTGGTGTCGTCCCACTCCTCGTCGAACGTGAGGCGTTCGAGGTGGCCACGGTTGTCCAGATCGAGCCTGTAGAGATCGAACTGGCTGTAGTCGTGGGCGAACTGATCGTGGCCGCCGGGGCCGGTGGCCCGTGCGGTGACGATGCCGGTTGTGAGTTCGCCGCCCCGATCGGAGTGGAAGACGATGCTGCGGCTGTCGGGGCTCCACGCGGGTTCGTGGTCCGAAAAGAGGTCGTTGGTGAGGTTGACGGCGTCGCCCGTGGCCACGTCCAGTACGTAGATGTCCGAGTGCGCGCCCGACGTCCCCTCGAAGGCAATCCGCGTCGAATCGGGGCTCCACGCCACGCTCTGGATGGCGTCCACGTTGGGGATGCGGAAGTGCCGGGTGTCGCGCGTGCGCACGTTTACCACCGCGATCGCATCGCTCGGTCCGCTCTTGACGGCCACGGCGAGGTGCTCCCCGGCAGGATCCCATGCCAGACCCGGCGACAGAATCCGGAGGCTCTCGAACCCCGTGTTGTCCTGCCCGTCTATCAGCTTGCGCGGCCGCTCGGTTCCGCCCGTGTCCACGACGTAGACGTCAAACAAACCGTCCTTCGTCGACACGTAGGCCACCTGGTCGCCGTGCGGCGAGATGGCGGGACTCGCGTTGTATGCGCCGCCGCCATTCTCCGCTGTGGCGAGAGGCCGCCCGATCACATCGAGGTCTTCGCGGGCGGCGACCTCGGGGAAATAGACCGTCTTCAGCGCGTCCTGCCACCGCTCCGACAGCTCCATCAAAGACAGGCCCGTTGACTCCCGAAAGGCCTCGCTCACCGAGTGCGTCAGGCGGAGACGCTGGAGGATCTCGGAGACTTTCTCGCGCCCGTATTCCTCCGCCACAAAATCCCACACACTCTGACCCCCGCGATAGGCGAAGTACCCTCGCAAGTCTGGGATGTCGTCCAGATCGTCGTTCAGGATGGCATCGCGGAGGTACATGTCGCTCTGCGTGTCCCAGCCCAGGGCGCTGTACTCGGCAAGGCCCTCGTTGAACCACAGCGGGATCCGCAGGCGCAGGTTGTTCTGCAGGATGGACTGGATGGAGCCGCCGTAAAAGATGTCGTTGATGACCGCGTGGACGAGTTCGTGGTGGATGACGCGCCGGAAATCGCGCCAGTCGCCCGTGAACGGAATGGCGATCCGGTTCTTGAACAACTCCGTGACACCGCCGATGCCCTCGGAGTACGTGGGCAGTTCTACCGCGTTGGTAACGGCGAAGTCGTTGTGGCTCTGGTAGACGAGGATCGGGACGCGGTCGGTAATCTCGTACTGGAAGAGCTCGGCAACCTGCACGTAAGCGTCCTCGGCCGCGCGCGCCGCGAAATCGGCCAGCACCCGCCCGCCCGGCGCGGTGCCCTCCCGCTCGTAGAAGTAAACGTCGAAGTGCTCCGACTGGATGTAGCGCCAGTCGTGGTTCTCGTACTGAACGCGGTTCTTCCCGAACGAGAAGTACTGCGCATCGGCCGCGTTGGCCGAAAACAGCACGACAAGGACCAGATAAGCGAAACGACGTGGCATCTCTTTGAGAACGAGACGAACACTCACGATAGTGCAGGGCCGAGAGTTCCGCAAGGGGAATGTTCGTGCTTGGGGCTTAGGGCTTTGGGTTTCGGCCTTTGGGTTTGGGGTAGATGTCAGAAAACTCGAAAAGGGGGAAGCGGTGGAAGGTTCAAGGATTCAGGTTGAAGGGTTGGGATGTGTGCTAGGGGTCAGGAATCGGGGGTCAGCGATCCGGTTGCAGTCGTGGGATGCGAGTAATGGTCACGTCGCGCGCGTCAGAGCCGTAGCCTTTACCCTGCAACCACAAAAACCTTCAACCTGAAGCCTTCTATTCCTTCAACCCCAAAAAACCTTCAACCTGTAACTCCACTACCCCTACTACCTGCCGAAATTGTAAGCAAAACCCAGTTGTGAGATGGATGAGATGACGATTTGTCCGTCTGTAGAAACGGCGACAATGGTGAGATCGCCGTAAACCCATCTCCGAAGAAGCAACGATTTGCGGATACGACGCAAAATGGCCGGTAGATTGCATTCAGAACCAAAGCACGCGGGCCATCATGAAGAACATGACATTCCGATTCGCCGTCTTCGCCCTCATCGCACCTGGGCTTGCAGCTGCCCAGTCAGATCGTAGACCAGTCAATACGTACTCCATCGTAGCCAGAGACGCCGAAACGGGTCAACTTGGCGTGGCGGTGCAGTCTCACTGGTTCTCGGTTGGCACCCTTGTTCCTTTTGCCGAGGCTGGTGTCGGTGCGGTTGCCACACAGTCGTTCATTGAAGTGTCGTATGGTCCGCTGGGCCTCGAACTCATGGCGATGGGTCGCACGGCACCCGAGGCGCTCAGGGCATTGGTGTCGACGGATACCGACGAAGCGGTACGGCAAGTGGCAATGGTCGATGTTAATGGCAACGTTGCCGCGCACACCGGATCGAAGGCCATCTATGCTGCCGGGCATCGCACCGGAGAGGCGTATTCCGTACAGGCGAACCTGATGGAGAACCCGACGGTCTGGGATGCGATGGCTGTCGCGTACGAGAATGCCGATGGTGACCTGGCGGAACGGATGTTGCGGGCGCTCGAAGCAGCGGAAGCGGAGGGGGGAGACATACGGGGACGCCAATCAGCCGCAATACTGATTGTCCGCGCCGAATCAACCGGCAAACCCTGGGAAGATCGGATTTTTGATTTGCGTGTAGAGGATCACCCCGACCCCGTTGCCGAGTTGCGGAGATTGGTTCAACTCCAACGAGCATACCTGAAGCTCAACGAAGGAGATGGCTGGGTCGTAGAGAATGACATCGAGAAGGCGATCAGTGCATATCGCGAGGCGATGGATCTCGTGCCGGACGAGGCTACAAACGGCGAGGCTCCATTTTGGGTGGGCATTACGCTTGCCGACGCAGGTCGCGAGGGTGACTCTATTCCCTACTTGCGGCGTGCGTACGTCCAGAACACGCGGTGGGCGGAACTGGTGGGAAGATTACCGGCTTCCGGCCTGCTGCCCGACGACGAGGCATTGGTTGA
This sequence comes from Bacteroidota bacterium, assembly GCA_022564455.1. The sequence goes on along the minus strand of JADFLK010000038.1, from coordinate 418 downwards.
TCGACTGGTTTCCGCGATGAAGGGAAGCGGTAGGTAGCGCATCCATCTATTCGACTAATCGGCTATTGCTGGGGCCTGCCCTTTTGCGATAACACTGTCCTCGTCGTACCCGAAGGCATTTCCACTAAGCCGTCCGCGCCCACCTCCACAAATCGCGCAGCGTCGCCTTCTTCCCGTACATCAGGATGCCGACGCGGTAGATGCGCGCCGCGATCCAGATCATCACCATGAACCCGAGGCCCAGAAACACGAACGCCAGCAGTATCTGCCAGAAGGGTACCGAGGTCACCGTCATCCGCACCGTCATCATGATGGGCGAGGAGAACGGGAAGAGCGATAGAAAGACGGAGAGCGTGGCGTCCGGTTTTTCGATGAGGTAGGGCAGGAAAAAGATGGGGAGCATGATGGGGAGCATCAC
>JADFLK010000037.1 GCA_022564455.1 Bacteroidota bacterium | reverse complement strand
CGTCTCAACAAAAACAACATCCGTCTTCAAACTATCGGCGATCTTTCGCGGCTGCCGGAGCGCGGCCAGCGCGAGATGGCAGAGGCCATGGAGCTCACCGCCGACAACCGGCGGATGACGCTCAACCTTGCTCTCTCGTACAGCGGGCGGTGGGAGATCGCTCGGGCAGCGCGCCGACTCGCGCAGAAAGCCGTGGCCGCTCACCTCGACCCGTCCGAGATTTCGGAGGACATGGTAGCCGCCGAGCTGGACACGGCCGGCATCCCCGACCCGGACCTCCTCATCCGAACCGGCGGCGAGCACCGTGTTTCTAACTTCCTGCTCTGGCAGATAGCCTACGCCGAGCTGTATTTCTCCGACCTTTTCTGGCCAGATTTCCGTCGCGACGCCCTCTACGGCGCCATCCGCGATTACCAGGACCGAGACCGCCGGTTCGGGCGCGTTCGCCAGTCCGCAGAGTGAGATGCGATAGAATAGCGAGGAGGACTGAGCAAGAGCGCGTGCCCGTACGTGGCTGTTGAACTACCTCATCCGGTCTGCACGCTGCCTCTCAGTCGATCTCTGCGCTGCCCCGCAGTATTGCGGGGCCGAACTACCGATTCGCCTGCGATCTCGCGCCTTGATCTCGACCGAGATGCGCTCGTCACGGCTTCAGAATAGGTAATTCAACAGTCACCTTGCAATAATGGACGCTGAGGCTCCGTTGTGGCGAGGATTCCACCGGGGGCCGACACTTCGTGCAGAAGCCGCAAAATCGTCCTCAAATCCTAAAAAAACGCGATTAGGGCAGCCCGTTAATCCTATGGACAGAGCGGGCTTGGTGTTAACTTTTCATACCTGACGCCATCCGACCGCCGTCTCCCGCCAACGCACACGCATGTTACGTTTCCCCCTTTTGCTTGTCTGCCTCGTTCTCGTTGGTGCGGGCCTCGTGCCTGCGGCCGTCGCACAGCCGAGTACAACGCCCGCTGTTACACGGTACGAGATTTTGTCGCTTGACGTGGAGGGGGCAACGGACACCAATTCGGAACAGTTTGTTGTGCAGGTAAGTGGGTTGCGGGTTGGGCAGCGTGTGGTGCTTCCGTACGACGAAGCCTTTGGCGAAGCCGTCCGGAAGCTCTATCGAGGTGGGCTCTTCTCGGAGGTAGAAATCGTAGCCGACAGGATAGTAGGCGACGGTGTGTTCTTGCTGGTTCGCGTTGTGGAAGAACCCAGGCTGGGCGGCTACACCATCGACGGAGTGAGCGGAGGCGAGCGCAGTGACCTCGAAGACGAACTGCCGCTGCTCCGGGGCCGTGCGGTTCGCCCGTCGGAGATCGGCCGTAGCATTCGCGTCATCCAGGATTACTTGCGTGCCAAGGGATACCGCCTGGTCACCGTTGAAGTTGATCGACGGGTGGACGAGGAGACCGGTCGCGTAGAGTTGACGTTCAGCGTTGACAAGGGCCAGCGTGTGGAGGTGCAGGATATTCAGTTTTTCGGCAACGAGGTGTTTAGTGAGGGCACGCTGCGCAAGCGCCTCAAGAACACACCGGAAAATCGCTGGTGGAGGTTCTGGAGCCGCGAAACCTTTGAGGACGAGAAGTTCGAGGAAGATCTCCAAAACCTCATCCGCTACTACAACGACCGTGGATACTACAGCGCGCGCGTACTACGCGACTCTGTGTACTTGCAGGAGCGGCCAGACGGCAGCCAGGGCGTGATTATTGAAATAGAACTGGAGGAAGGCCCGCAGTACTTCGTTCGCGAAATCGAGTTCGAGGGCAACACCGTGTTTACGGACGCGCAGCTTCTTCAGGCCATCGGGTTTGAGCGGGGAGACGTGTTCAATCGCTCGCAGCTTGAAAGCAATCTTCTCTACACAGCGGAACACACAGACGTTGCTAGTCTGTACTCGGATCGCGGGTACCTGACATTCAACATTCGCGATACCATCATTGATGCTCCCGGAGATTCGCTCGATCTGTTTTTCGAAATTACGGAAGGCGATGTGTATGAGTTCGGGCAGATTACCATTCGCGGCAATACGCGGACGAAGGACCACGTAATCCGGCGCGAGTTGCGAACCATTCCCGGGCAGACGTACAGCCGTCAGGCATTGGAGCGTTCCGTTCGCGAGTTGATTCAACTCAACTACTTCGACCAAACCACCCTTGGGAATGGGCCGGATCTATCTGTCAACGAGGAAGATAAGACGGTTGACCTTGACTATAACCTTACAGAAGCCGGAAGCGACCAACTGGAGCTCTCCGGCGGTTGGGGCGGATCGACTGGGCTGCTGCTGCAGGCGCGCGTGACGTTCAACAACTTCTCCATGCAGAACCTCTTCAACGGATCGGCGTGGAGGCCGCTGCCATCGGGCGACGGACAGCAGTTGGCGCTGTCTGTGGTGACCAGCGGGCTAAGCTACCAGAACTACTCCGTCTCGTTTACGGAGCCATGGTTTCGTGGCCGCCGTACGCCCGTAGGAGGCTCGGTCGGGTATACTTATTTCCAGAGCAGAACGGATGAGGAGAGTGTGGTTCAGTCCGGATTTGGGCGGCTGTTTTACCGCCAAAGCCTGAGTTGGCCGGACGATTTCTTCCAGACGGGCACCGACCTGGGGTATCGCATTTACGACATTTCGGGTGCAAACAACACCAACTCGCTTGGTCTTCCGGAGGGCATTAGCCAGGAGTTCACCGTTCGCCAGAGCCTGACGCGGAACTCTCTGGACAACCCGATCTTTCCCACCGCCGGGTCGAGCCTGAGCTTCTCAGTAACTGTTGCGCCTCCGATATTTGGCTTCATCCAGTACCACAAGTGGAATCTCCAGCATGCGTGGTACACGCCGTTGGCCGGCCGTCTTTCGTTGAGCGTTCGCACACGGTTTGGCTACATCGGGTCTCTAACGGGAGACGATGTACAGTTTCAGCGATTCCTCATCGGCGGTTCACCGCTTGATACGCAGGGGCAGTTCCGCGGATTCGGCAAGGATCTCGTGTTCATGCGCGGCTATCCCATCGAGTCCATTTCACCCACGCTAGGTGGCGAGAATGTAGGCGGCCGCATCCTGAACAAGTACTCAGCGGAGTTGCAATTCGTCGCAGTGCAGTCGCAGGCATTCTCGTTCGCGCCCTACATGTTTGCTGACGCGGCCAACACGTGGGATAGCTTTGACGACTATAATCCCGACCAGCTTTTCCGTTCGGCAGGGTTCGGTGCGCGCATCTTCCTGCCCATTTTGGGCATGCTCGATCTCAACTATGGCTACCAGATCGATGCCTTCGTACCGCGTACCGCCGGCGACTCCGGCTTGCCGCAATGGCGCTTCCAGTTCTCTTTAGGTGGAGCTCAATAAGGGCGAACACGAAGTCGATCGAAACCGGATAGACGTCCAATTGGTCATTTCGCTACCGAACTTGTATTGCCCTCGACCAAGCCGCAGAACATCATGCGCCTCATTCTCGGACTCATCGTTGCTCTCGTCGCTGGCGCCACGCCTTCGGCAGCCCAGCAAAAGTTGGCTTTTATTGATTCGGAAGAGATTCTTCGCCTGCTTCCCGAGTACCAAACCGCCCGCGATCAGGTAAGCCGGCTCGCCGGGCAGTGGCAGGCCGAATTAGACGGCATGGCGCAGGAGATCGCCGATCTGGAACGCGAGTTTGAAGCCCGCGAACTACTCTACACGCCAGAAGACCGAGAGCGCAAGTTGACAGAAATATCCACCCGCCGCACGGAGATGGGGCAATTTCGCCGCCGCCATTTTGGCCCGGAAGGTGAACTGTTCCGCCAGGAACAGCAGGCCATGCGGCCCATTCAGGAGCGCGTGCTGGATGCTGTTGAGGTAATTGCTGAAGAAGGTGATTACGACTTCGTATTCGACCGTACCGGCGACCTCATCTTCCTCTATGCAAAGGACGCCCACAACATCACCGATCTCGTTCTCGACGAACTCGATGTGGACCTCGCCAGGCGTGGGCTCTGAGTTATTATTGCATCGTTTTGTAGGTTTGCGCAATCCTCTCTACTTACCAACCCTGAGTTCCCTCATGACCCTCCGTTCAACCCTCCAGGCGTTTGGCCTGGTTGCGGCTATTCTCGTGCCCATCTTGGGCGCGCAGGCACAGTCCGTCCGTATAGGCTACCTCGACCCGGACATCATCATCGTCCAGATGCCCGAGTATGCTCTAATGCGCGATTCGCTGCAAACGCGTGACCAGATTATATCCGGCGATTTGCAAGCAAGGGAGGACATTCTCCGCGCGAAGTTTGAGGAACTCCAGCAGTTTGCACAGAGTGCGGTGGCCTCTCAGGAGGCCCAACAGGCGCGAGAGGATGAGATACTTTCGCTCCAGAACCAACTGGTACAGGCCGAAGCGCAGGGCCGTTCCGAATTGGCCCAACGGGAATCGCAGATGCTCCAGCCACTGCTCATGCGCCTTCAGGAAGCCATTGACGCCGTCGCGGGCGAGATGGACTTGATGATGGTGTTTTCGGCCCGCGCCAACAACGCGCCGGTGATTTTGTTCGCCTCCGAGGATGCGTTCAACATCACGGAGCAGGTACTGGCCAATCTGGGCCTCGAGATTTCGGATAGCGAAGCGGGAAATTGATCGCTGCCACTTTGGTGTGAAGGCGTGGGCGGCGACGTGTGTTGCCGTCCGCGTCGTTTTAGGTAAGGGAGGTCGTATCCTGCCATTCCAGTCCCATTGCATGGCGTCAGTGCGCCGGATAGCACCATGAGCACCCAAACCATTACTGTTGCCGCCGCGCAGACCAAACGCGTGACGACGCAAACACTCCTCGGGATGAGAACGGAGGGCGTGCCCATCGCGATGCTCACGGCGTACGACTATACCTCGGCGCGCATCCTCGACGAGGCGGGCATCGACGTGCTGCTCGTTGGCGACTCGGCCTCGAACGTGATGGCGGGCCACGAAACCACGCTGCCGGTCACGCTCGATCAGATGATCTACCATGCGCAGTGCGTGGTGCGCGGGGTGAAGCGCTCTCTCGTCGTGGTCGACTTGCCCTTCGGATCGTTCCAGGGCAGTTCCCGCGAAGCTCTTCGCTCGGCTATCCGCGTGATGAAGGAAACCGGCGCCCACGCGGTTAAGATGGAAGGCGGATCCGTTTCAATTGAGTCCGCGCGCCGAATAATCGATGCCGGCATCCCGGTGATGGGCCACCTTGGCCTGACGCCGCAGAGCATCTACAAGTTTGGCACCTACAAGGTGCGTGCACGGGAGGAGCAGGAAGCCGACGAGATCCGGCGCGACATCCGTAAGCTTGAGGAATCGGGTTGCTTTTCCGTCGTTCTCGAAAAGATCCCGTCCACACTGGCCACGGAGCTGACGGAGAGCGTTTCGATCCCGACGATCGGCATCGGGGCGGGCACAGGATGCAGCGGCCAGGTGCTCGTGACCCACGATCTCCTGGGCCTCACAAAGGACTTCAATCCGCGCTTTGTTCGCCGCTACGCCAACCTTGCGGACACCATCACCGAGGCCGTTCAGGGTTACATCGAGGACGTGCGCGTCCGCGATTTCCCGAACGACGACGAAAGCTACTGAGCGTGATTACGTGAGAGACTTTGGTCTTCGCATATACCTGTGTTCTGCACGATAATGGATATCACAGCTGAAATACTTGAGAAGTCGGTTGCTGGCATCCCTTTTGGAGATGCCTGGCCGTTTACGGGAAGCACCACTAGTGACACAGACGGGTACCATAAGCGAATGATTGCCCACTTAGAGAGATCGCGTCGGATCAAGGTTCGTCGCCACTCCGACTACTACGGCAGCGGATACGCATCTTACATACATCTTTTGGTCTATGAACGTGATGGTCATTCAACGCACGACCGTGGTGCTTTCGATGAGATCGTCGGCTTGAACTTGTATCTGAGTCGCCTTTCGCCGTTTGGAGTTTATGGGCCTGGATTTGAGTCAAAGTCTAAAGACGGAAGAGCCGGATCCCATAACTACATCGAGATGTCAACGATATATCGGCTCCCAGAGGGCGATTGGGAAGATTTTCTCGGGGAGGTTAAGTGCAAGTTGACGGACTCTGGTATTGTTTTTCCGTCGAGCGATCATCTCTCTACGCCACTTCCAGTAAAGTTGGATATACCTACCATTTGGGATCCTCCTTATTCGGTGTTCGACGCCATATTCTACTGGACAGACTGAAGAGCGCCGCATGATTGAATAAATACAACCACCGCAACGCCTGCTAATTTCACCTCACATACTCACATACTCACATACTCACGTAATCACGTAATTACGCCTCATGGTTCGTACTGCCACCACGCTTGATGTCCGCCCGAACCGCCCGCTGATCCTGCTGTCCAACGACGACGGCGTGGACGCGAACGGGTTGGCGGCGCTGGCTGCAGCGTTGCAGGGTCTCGGGACTATAGCGGTCGTTGCGCCCGTGCAGGAACAAAGTGCCGTGGGCCATGCCATTACCGTGCACAACCCCATGTGGGCGCACCCGTGGGCGTTCGAGGGCCCCGATGGACCGATATGGGCGCGCGCCGTCACTGGTACGCCCGCCGATTGCGTAAAGCTGGCCGCCCAGAAGTTGCTGCCGCGCAAGCCGGATCTTGTGGTGAGCGGAATCAATCACGGCCCGAATGCCGCGATAAATGTGATCTACTCCGGCACGGTGAGCGCCGCTACCGAGGCCGCTATTCTTGGCATTCCTTCGTTTGCCATTTCGCACTGCTCGTGGGATTCTGAAGTCGATTTTGAGGCCGCCGGCCACTACGCGCGGCTTGTATCCGAGCGCATCCTCGGTCACGGCCTTCCTACCGGCGTGCTGCTCAACGTCAACGTTCCGGATCTGGCGATGGAGCACATCCGTGGCGTAGAGGTAACGCGGCAGGCGCGCGCACGTTGGGAAGAGGAGTTTGAAGAGCGCCGCGATCCTCTCAACCGCCCCTACTACTGGCTTGGAGGCCGCTTTGTCAACCTCGACGACGGCCACGATACCGATCTCCACGCCATTGACCAGGGCTACGTTTCCATCACCCCCATCCACTACGACCTCACCGCCTACGACCACATCAGCCGCATCGAGGGCTGGGACTGGCGCCTGGAATCATCCAAACCTGTCACTTCAGAACTATGAGCGCCATGCCCGAGAAGGGAGACCCCGCCCCCGCATTTGAAGGCCAGATACAGACGGGAGAAACGATTTCTCTCGCAGATTTCCGAGGGCAGTTTGTAGCCCTCTACTTCTACCCTGCGGACGACACGCTGCTCTGCACGAGGCAGTCTTGCAACCTGCGTGATAATTACACATCCCTGATGGATGCGGGGATTGCCGTGATCGGCGTGTCGCCCGATGACGTAGCCTCGCATGGCAAGTTCGTGAACAAGTTCGACCTCCCGTTCCCTCTTATCGCCGATCCTGAAAAGGTGATAATGAAAGCCTACGGGACGTGGGGGCCGAAAAACATGTACGGCAACCTGGTCACCGGTACGAAGCGGACCACCTTCCTCATCGATCCGGAAGGAGTGATCGTCCACGTTTTCCGCCGGCCGAAGACGGGAAACCACGCGGCGGAAATCCTGAAGCGGATGCCGGAGGCCAACTAGGGCCCCTCTATCGGCGCATCGAATCGCGCAATAGCCTCCTCGCGCCCACTGGGGCTGATGAGGATGAGCGTTGCCTTTTCGAGCACGCTTGCAGGCAGCGCAACGACTACTTCTTCGGCCAACCGCTCCAGGCAGGTGTCGCCGTTCGAGGCGTGGACGAGCCAGATCGTGGCCGTCGCTTCGGCGAGCGTGTAGTTGGCGCGGAACGTATGGTTGGCGCATCCGCCCAAGAACTCTACGGCCACATGCAGCCCTCCGCCCGTATCCGTAAAGGGTGTGGAATGGGTGAGGCCATTTACTGCCGTTACTGATTGGCCGAACAAAACGTTATAGGGCGAGCCAAACTCCAGAACGAGCCCGGGCCGGTCAACGAGCGCGTCGCAGCCGATGGCGAGCACCGCCAACATGAAGGCGGGTACAAGCAATATGAGGCTGCGAAGACGCATCGGTTGTATGAGTTAGAGCAAGGATCGGCAGGCGGTTGGTGTATTTTGCGCACCGATCCAGCAGCATAAAGAGAATATCGGACCCATTCAAGGGCATCTCGTTCCCCCTATCGGCCCAAGTTGGGCATACCGGGATATCGTCTATTCGATCCACAATCCTTAAATCCGCATGTTCGTTGCCGGCAACTGGAAAATGCACACGGACCTCCGCGCAGCGGATAGGCTGGCGTCCGAAGTGGTTCGTTTAACGGAAGCAGATGCGCGCACGGTGGATGTCGTTGTCTGCCCGCCATCGGTTTGGCTGGAGGCGGTACGTGAGCGTGTGCGAGGGACGCGCGTGGCACTGGGAACCCAAAATGTACATCCGGAAGAACAAGGGGCCTTTACGGGCGAGGTCTCGGCCACGATGCTCGATGCCGCAGGATGCAGGTATGTGATCGTAGGACACTCGGAGCGCCGTCAGCACTTCAACGAATCGGATGCGTTTGTGGGGGAGAAGGCGAAGCAGGTAATGAGGCACGGCATGACGCCCATCCTGTGTGTGGGGGAATCGCTGGAAGAGCGCGATAGCGATGCGGCGGAGACCGTCGTGGGGCGGCAACTGGAAGGCGGCCTGATCGGCGTTTCGCTGAAGCACGGGAACATGCTGGTCGTGGCCTACGAGCCTGTTTGGGCCATTGGAACGGGTAGAACCGCTACGCCCGAGCAAGCTCAGGCCATGCATGCTTTCATCCGGGAGAAGCTGGTGGCTCGTTTTGGAGCAGAGGTGCGCGTACCGATCCTGTACGGTGGAAGCGTGAAGCCAGGCAACGCAGCCGAGTTGTTCACCCAGCCGGACATCGACGGCGGCCTCATCGGTGGCGCCAGCCTCGACGCGGAAGCCTTCGCGGCCATCGTCCGTGCGGCGGCGGATGTGGGGCGAAAGTAAGATGCCTGCCGCTTCATGGCGTAGACCGCAGACGACGGATCCTTCAGCTTCGCTCAGGACAGGCGGCAGACGGCGCTCTGTAGGATTGCCGGGGAAAACTGTTGCGAAGAGATTGAGTGGAATCAAGGTCGTGCCGCTGCCGAGTCGTGACTTCGGGCGTCGGGTGCCTGGCGCCAAGAAGGGTTCCTGGAGCCCAACTCTTCTTCTGCGAAGTGGCGGTCAACACCCCCTCACACGCTCAAACCCTCAACCACTCACACGAAAGAGCCCCCTGGCATTCTCATTCTCCGTTCTTTGTTGCGTTGTTGCAGTCTTCTGGCTCGCCGGATGTTCGGGACCATCCGAACTCGACTCGCCTGATGCAGGGCGCTCGGTGGCGTACCAGCCGGGTCTGCCCAACTTTGATATGGAAGTTCTGGCTACGCTTCGCGCCGACGAGCCGGGGCTGGATATCTACCTGAGCCTGCCGTATGCTTCGCTCGTGTACACACGGGATGGTTCCGGTTTTAAGGCGCGGGCGCGGTACGATGTTGAAGTGCGCAACGAAGACGGCAGCGGACGTGTTCGATTCGCACAGTATGCCGACACGCTCAGGCTGCCTACGTACGCATCGACACAGTCCTTCCGACCCTTCATCAGGGAAGAGAGATTGGAAGTAGAGCCGGGCACGTACATAGTCGAAGTCACGCTTACCGACGAGGAAACAGGTAAGATCGTAGAGCATCGCCAGCGGGTGACGGTGCCCGCTACTTCCGGCGAGCCCGCAATGAGCCGTATGCACATCGAGGTGAAGCGGCCGGGCGAAGCCTTCGAGGCCCACGTAGCCCTCAGCGTACCCACCGGGTTCGATTCGCTCCGGTCCACGATTGAGTTGTACCGGGTTCCGCCCGGCGCAATCGTCCGCCTTCAACTCCAGCAACTGGAGAGCGACACCACGGTAGCTCGCCCCGGCTTCTGGCTCAGCTACGCGCGCTCCTCCCTCCAATTCAAGGGCGTCGATTTTGACGCCGCCCCGATGGACACGATCCAGACGACCTCGCGGACGCTGGAACTGGGCGCGGATGTCGTGACGGTGGAGGTTAACCTGCCGCCGCTGGAGCCGGGCATGTATCGCATCCTCGTGGAGGCTAGAGTGGAGGAAGGGCAACCGCCTTTCGCCGAGCAAAGCCGTGAGTTTGCAGTACGCGAGGAAGATTTCCCGCGCCTCACAGAAGTGGACGACCTCGTTTCTGCGCTGGCCTACATCGCGTCGGAGCGTGAGTACGAGTTCATCAACGAAGGAGAGACGCCGGCTGAGCGCCGCCGCCGCTTCGATGCGTTCTGGGGCAGCCTTTTCAACGACCGCCGCGTGGCCTCCGGCGTTGTGCGGCTCTACTACGAGCGCGTGGAGCAGGCCAATTTGCTCTTCACTACC
>JADFLK010000391.1 GCA_022564455.1 Bacteroidota bacterium | reverse complement strand
GGGCTTACGGGCCCGGGCCGGCCCCCTCACGGTTCCCGCTGTCGCGGTTAACTGGATTGGGGTTCGGGTTTCTTTTCGGAAATGCGCAGCCGTGCGCTGCGCGCCCGCGGGTTGGCGTGGATTTCCTCGGGCGTGGCCATGATGGGCTTACGGGTGAGGAGATTCCAGGGCGTGAGCAGGTTGCCGTAAAAGTCTTTTTTGGCCTCGCCTTGCAGATTGCCGAAGCGAAGGAAGTGCTTGGCGCGACGATCTTCGAGCGAGTGGTAGCTGATAACGGCGAGGCGCCCGCCGGGGCGAAGGAGGTTGAGAGCCGCCTCCAGTGAGCGTTCGAGCACACCCATCTCGTCGTTGACCGCGATGCGGAAGGCCTGAAAGACACGTGCAAGTGTCTTGACCTCTACCTTCGCAGGAACTGCGCTGCGAACGACCTCTGCCAACTCACCGGTCGTGGCAAAGGCGCCGTGCTCTACAATGGCGTTGGCGATGGACCACGCGCGAGGCTCCTCGCCGTACGTCCTGAGGAGATCGGCGATTGACTGTACATCGAGGCGAGCGATGAGCTCGGCAGCGGTTTCGCCGCCGGAATCTCCTGACATGGCGTCCATCCGCATGTCCAGCGGGCCGTCTGCGGAGAAGGCAAAACCGCGCGAGGCCTCATCAATCTGATGCGAGGAGATGCCTAGATCTAATAGAATGCCGTCCACGGCTTCGACATGGGCATCCGCCAACAGGTCTTCCATGTCAGCGAAGTTGCCGCGGAGCGTGCGAAACCGCCCTGCCTGTGCATCATCTACCAATCGCTCTTCAGATGCAGCAAGGGCTTCGCCGTCCTGATCGATCCCGATAACACGACCACTAGGGGCAAGGACGTCTAACAAAGCGGCGCTATGGCCTCCACCACCCAGCGTACCATCTATATAGAGGCCTGCACGATCTGTCACAAGCCCATCCACCACCTCGGCTGCCAGCACCGGCGCGTGGTAGGCAGAAGCAAAGCGGAGCGGATCAGCCGACAGGCTTACGGGCCGGCCGGCAGATCGTGCTCCACGACCCGAAGGCCGCTGGAATTGTGGAGACATTGGGATTACTTCAGCAAACATAGATGAGTCACTCGTCGTCAAGCCTGTTCATAACGCGCTCCACCAGACTGGTGTACGAGTCCGCAAGTGCGTCGTCTTCGGCACGCAAAATCTCAGGGTCCCAGATCTCGATGCTGTCGGTCGCTCCAAGAACGATGGCTTTCCCGCTGGTTAGTTCTGCATACTCAATAAGGTGTCGGGCAAGGCTGATCCGTCCCTGTGCGTCGAGCGTAACCACTTCGGACCAACGCGACTCCTTCCGCTTCACTGTGCGGTTATCTTTGTTAAAGGCATTCAGCTTTCTGAGGAGTTCAGCTTTCGCTTCCCAGATGTTGAGCGGCACCAGCGTGATGCACTTTTCAATGCCTCTCGAGGCGACAAATGTCTCCTGTGCATCGGGGCTCAACTCCCGACGCATTCTTGCCGGCAAGGCTACGCGGCCCTTGTCGTCAATTGAGTTTTCAGATTGTCCTAAGAACCCGACCATAGTCGGTTTCCCCACGATTCGCCAGAGTATGGGATTCTTCCCCACAATTCCCCCCACGGCCCCAAAGTAGGACGGAATAGCTGAGAATCAAGTTCTCTGTAGCAAAAAGGCAATCTTGTGGATAAAACGGCCCTGCTGTGTGTTTTTAATGGGCCCATCGGAATTGGAAATGCCCAATAGAGTGAACGTTTGTTCCCCCTATTCTTTGCTGGCCCCCAGTATAGGTGAACGTATTTTCACCTACTCGTCCTTCCCGCGCGCACTCAAATACCGCGCGGAATATTATGACCAAGCCCAGCCTGACCGAAAGACAAAACAACGTGTACGAGTACATCCGCTCGTACATCAGAGAGCACCAGAAACCGCCTACGATTGCGGAGATTGGAGCTGCGCTCTCCATCCGCTCGACTAACGGTGTACACAAGCTCGTGGTGGTGCTGGAGCGGAAAGGCTACATCACACGCACGCCTCGCGTGTCGCGGGGGATTGCGCTTGCCGACAGCGACGACCCCTTTGCACTTACGGAAGCACCTCCCCTGTTGCCGGTTATCGGGAGGGTGCGCAGCGACCAGCCCGACCAGCTCCGATTGCACCCCGCCGGCGCATTGCTTGTAGATCCTCGCCTCCTGGGCCCTGCCCAGGCCAATTCCTGCATTATTACAGTTGCGGGCGACGATGGCATGCAGGACCTAGGCATTCGCAAGGGCGATTTCCTGATCGTTGAACAAACCGACTGGCAACAGATCCTCAACGGCGAACTCTCTGCCGTGCTCATCGGCGAGCGGGTGATCGCGCGCTGGTTCGACTTCGCACGCAACCGCTTCCATCTCCGCCCTTCGGCTCGTGGATATACCGATGAGTCTTTTCGCTTCGACTCCCCCGGTTGCCACATCATTGGCCGAGTACTGAGTGTAATGCGAAAGCTATAGCGGACTGGTGCGTAAAACCCAGTGTTTATTAAGCGGACGCCCAGACCTCCGATATGCAATACAGACTACGCAATAGCCCCTAGCATCCACGCGCAAACGAGCGCCGCGTAGATGCCTAGGATGTACCCGGCCACCGCCATGAGAAGGCCCACCGGCGCCATGGCGGGGTGGTAGACGCCCGCCACGATGGG
>JADFLK010000390.1 GCA_022564455.1 Bacteroidota bacterium | reverse complement strand
CGCACATCCGGCGGGCGGTGTTGATGATGCAGAAGGAGGTAGCCGAGCGCATCGTGGCGGAGCCGGGCTCCAAAGCCTACGGCATCCTGAGTGTGCAGACGCAGCTTCTCGCGCGGCCTCGAATGCTCTTCTCGGTGTCGCGGCACGTCTTTCGGCCCAAGCCCGACGTGGAAAGCGCTGTCATATCCCTTGATTTCGACACAATAGGCGAACTCGGTTTTGACGTTGCTCGGATGCGCCGCGTGGTAAGGACGGCGTTCGGGCAGCGGAGGAAAATGCTGCGGAAGAGCCTCGCCGGACTATGTACCGAACTGGGTGTCAGCATTCCCGGCGAATATGCCACGCTCCGTCCGGAAGCACTCGCACCGGAGGAGTTCGTGAAGCTCACAAACACGCTGTTCAAGGTCGATTTGTAAAAAAGTATAGGCCGGGGCGCATTTTAGACCCGCAGGCCCGATCTTGCCGCCGCCCAGTCCACTTCAAGTCCGAGCCACCGCGTGTCCGAGTTGACGCCCCAGACGACCCCGCCCGACGTCGAGCACGAGCACACGCTGGCCTCGATGGCCGTGGACGAAGAGTTCGTCGGCAACGTGGAGGTGCTCATCGGCGACGGGCAACAGGGGATGGTGCTGAACCTCGTCGCCGACCTTCATCCGGCTGATACCGCCCAGCTCCTCCAGCATTTGCCTGCAGAGGCGTCGGAGACGCTCTTCCAGTGGCTCCCGAGCGAGCAGAGCAGTGCCGTCCTGCCCGAACTGGAGCGCGCCCAGCGGTCGGATTTTCTTGAGGACGTTCCGGCAGGTGAACTGGTTGAACTCCTCGACCAGATGGACACCGACGATGCGGCCGACGTGCTTGCGGATGTCGACAAGGAAGTGGTGGTGGAGGTCATCCCGCAGTTGGAGGACGCCGAGGATGTCGAGGTGCTTCTGGGCTACGCCGAGGACACCGCCGGCGGCCTCATGGAGACGGATTTTGTGGCTGTCCAGGGCCATGCGACCGTGGCGGAGGCGACCGAGGAAGTCCGCCGCATGGCAGAAGACGTGGACGATCCATACGTGGTGTACGTGCTGGACGAAGATGAGCGCCTGGTGGGCCTCGTTCCGCTGAGGCGCCTCCTGCTTGCTCGGGCGACCACCGTGATTGATGACATCGTTGACGCCGAGTTCGTGAAGGTCCATCCCGGCCTCGATCAGGAGGAAGTGGCGAATATCATGGACCGCTACGACCTGATCGCGCTGCCCGTTGTGAGCGCAGAAGGCCAACTCCTCGGCCGCATCACCATCGACGACATCGTGGACGTGATCCGCGAGGAGGCCGAGGAAGACCTCCAACGCGTATCCGGTATCACGGGCGACGAAGAGTTCTCCGCTTCGGTGTTCGCCATCAGTCGAGGCCGCATTCTGTGGCTGCTCCTCGGGCTTTGTGGCGCGTACATCTCCGGGCTTGTGATCCTTGGATTTGAGGAAGCGCTGAAGACCGCGCCTGTCCTCGCCCTCTTTATCCCTGTGGTAATGGCGATGGCCGGCAACGCGGGAATTCAAAGCTCGGCCATCGCGGTGCAGGGCCTCGCCTCAGGAACACTCTGGGGCTCCAACGTGCTCCGCAGACTGGGCAAGGAACTGGGCGTGGCGCTAATCAATGGGGCTATTCTCGCCGTGGCGCTCGGAGTCATCGTGGTGATTTCCGGTTTTGGTGAAAACACGCAGCGTCTCGCCGTCACGGCCGGAATCGCCCTGATGATCGTCATCGTATTCGCCACGATCATCGGCGCCACAGTGCCGCTGGTTCTTTCTCGCTTCCGCATTGACCCGGCCCTCGCGATGGGGCCGTTCATCATGGTCTCGAACGATATTCTGGGGCTGCTGGTATTTTTCGTTGTTGCAACCCTGCTTTACTTGTAATCAACTATGGCTCCGTTTTTTGCCAGATGGCCTTCATTAGCGCCGTTCTTGGAGGATTTTCGTTTGTCTTTCTTGGCGCCCTGCTCACTATCGATAGTTCAAAGCGCTTGTGGGAATGGGACATGGCTGCAACGGCGTTGGCTGCCATCGCCTTCATCATAAGTGCATTGGGTGCAACCTTCACCGCAGCTGCGGCCAGCGTATCAGAGGATGGTGTCCTGCTAGAGAAGTTTGCAGTTCTTGCGCGGCCCATCTCCCTCTGGTTTCTTCTAGGGATTGCGATGCTGTTCGTATCCCTCGGCCTGAGCGGTTGGGTCCGTTCAAGATCGACCGGCATCATTACCACGTGTGGGGCTATTGTGGGGGCAATCGGAGCCGCGTTTATGATGGCTCCGTTCATCGATTGATCGGGGCGCGCCGACGCTGACTATCTAGAATGGGCGAAACGGTCCTTCACGTTTTACTGTGAACAAGCACTAGCCCTCATCTAACGGGATTGCCGGCAACTCGAGTCTGAACGTTGTCCCTTCACCGTCCCGGGCGTCGACGCCCAGCGTACCGCCGTGGCCGGCTGTCACAATGTCGTAGGCCAACGAGAGGCCAAGGCCCGTACCCTCTCCGGAGGGTTTTGTTGTGAAGAACGGCTCGAATATCTGCTCGCGATGCTCTTCGGGTATTCCGATGCCGTTGTCGGCGATGGTGATGGTGGCGCCGCCCGGCGTTTGTTTAGTAGCTACGCGAACACGAGGCTCGTAGCCGTCCTGTTCAACCAATTTACGCGCACGCACGGCGTCGAAAGCA
>JADFLK010000036.1 GCA_022564455.1 Bacteroidota bacterium | reverse complement strand
CGAAGATGTAAAGCACCCACGCGAACCGGCCGACCAGCGCCACGCCCGTGAGGATCATGCCGGCGCGCATGACGATGGCCCCGAACACGCCCCAGAACAACACACGATGCTGGTATCTCGGCGGCACGGCGAAGTAGCCGAACAGCACCGCGATCACAAACAGGTTGTCGACCGACAGCGAGATCTCGACGAGGTAGCCGGTGAAGAACGTGAGCCCCGCCTGGCCGCCGTAGCGAACCCAGACCAGCACGTTGACGAATATGGCCGCCGCGATGAAGAACGCTGAGGTCCGTAGCGCCTCGCCGAACGCGATCTTGTGCGCCTTCCGATTGAAGCCGAAAAGATCGACCAGCAGCAACGCTACCACAAAGGCGTTGAAGCCAAGCCATACCGCCCCCGATACTTCCAGATGGGATGCTTCCATTCAGGCTTCGCTGAGGTCGCGGTGGCCGAAGTAGTAGAGGCACATCCGCAGCTTGCGGGCCTTCAGTGGGCCAAATCCGGTGAACTCACGGACGCGTTTCTCAACCTCAGCATTCGTGCCCTCCTTCCAGATGTTGGCCGCGTCGCCGTCGTACTCATCAACAAGCCGTTGCGCTGTTTCCTGTGTCAGGTCAACCATTTTGTTTGAGAAGCGATGTACGGCCGGCTTTTGCGTAAAGACCTCTGCGAACTTCTCCCGGTCCATCTTCGCAATTTTCTTCATGTCGAGATGGCCGAGCCGCTGCTTCAGTTTCAACGGGCCGATGAAGGCGACCTCCGCTAGAATCCGCTGGTCGTACAGCAGGCCGAGGAACACTGCGTTGGCGCTCTCACGAAGAAACTCGTCAGCATCTGGATTTTTGGTCGCTGTACCTTCCTCTTTCAGACGGTTCATCATGCGGGCGAGGCCGCCTTCGAGGTCGGAGTAGTCGGATGCGTCGATGGGCATGGGAGGGAAGGTTGGATCGGTTAGAGTTTTCGGCGCCACGTGGAGCCCGTTGGGTTGTCCATCACGTCGACGCCGAGGGCGTCGATCTCGTCACGGATGGCATCTGCGCGCGCCCAGTCTTTGGAGGAGCGTGCAGCCGTCCGTTGCTCGAGAAGCGATTCGACGTGTTCGGCGAATGCATCGTCTTCCTTCGGCGGCGGCCCATCCGGCGACTCGTGCCGAACGATACCCAGTAGCCCGTTGATCCGGTTCAGGAAATCGTCCGCCGTTTGTGCGGCTGCGCCGGAGAGCGGCTCCTGCCGGTGTTGGCTGAGGATGACGTTCACTCCACGGTAGGCAGCGGCGAGGGCTTCCGGCGTGTTGAGGTCGTCGCACATAGCGGCTAGAGCATCCCCGTACGCATCCGCAAGTGGTGCTTCGAGGCTGTTTTCGCCCTCCCGGTTGGTTGCAATCGCTGCTTGGACAGCTTCATCGGCGTCGTGGTAGCGCTGGATGTTCTTCGCCGCCGCCTTCAGCGCGGCCTGTGTAAAGTTGAACGGCTTGCCGTAGTGGCCACTGATCAGCGCGAGGCGGAGCGCCAGTGGATCGACCGGCGCACCCCAGTCATCCCGGCCGCCGTCATCGGCCGACGCCGTCAGGTCGTGGAGGGTCAGGAAGTTGCCGTCGCGCTTGGACATCTTCATACCCTCCACCTGTAAAAAGCGCGTGTGCGACCAGTGCCGTGCAAACGGTTTGCCGGTGATGGCCTCGGCCTGGGCAATCTCGCATTCGTGGTGGGGGAAGCGGAGGTCCTCGCCGCCACCGTGCAGGTCGATGGTCTCGCCGAGGTACTTCTGGGCCATCACGGAGCACTCAAGGTGCCATCCCGGAAATCCCCACCCAAAGGGACTATACCACTGCATAAGGTGGGCGTCGTCCTTCTTCCACAGCGCGAAATCTCGTGGATCGCGCTTGTCCTCATCCACCACCACCTCCCGCGATTCCGCCGCTGCTCCTACGGCCAGTGTCTCGATGTCGGTGTTGCCGGAGAGCTTCCCGTAGTCGGGGAACGACGGCACGTGGAAGTAGACGCCGTCGTTCGTCTCGTAGGCGTGGCCGTTCTCCATTAGAGCTTCCACCGCGCGGATTTGCTCGCGGACGTGCTCGGTGGCGCGGGGCCGCACGGTAGGCTCGCGGAGGTTGAGAGCCTGCCAGTCGGCCATGAGGGCGCTGGTATAGTGCCGCGCCAGATCCCACACATTAGCGAACTGCTCGCCCTCCTTGCTCTTCAACGCCTTCGCCATGCGGTCCTCGCCGGAGGCGTCCGCCGTGTCGTCTTCGGTAAGGTGGCCCACGTCTGTGACGTTTGAGACGTAGTTGACCTGCCATCCAATCGCCTCAGCCGTGCGCACAATCAAATCGGCCGTCAGGAACGTGCGGAAGTTGCCGATGTGCGCGTACGAGTACACCGTCGGGCCGCAGCAGTAGAAGCGAAGAAGCGGCGTCCCGCCTTCCGTTTGCTCGGAGGGTTCCAGCGGCTCGACCGTCCGGGTGAGGGCGTTGTAGAGGCGGAATATGGACATTACGTAGTGTGTATTGCGTAGTACCTATTCATTGCGGAGGAAGTGGACGACGCAGCGCACTTACGCAATACGCATTACGAAACAGTCTCATGCCGAGGGTTCGAGATTGGCCCGAGCAGCATTTTGCATGCGGTTCAGGATGTTTGCGAGTCCGCCCTGTCGTGTGACGCTAAGGGCCTCGCCGAGGCCGGCATCCAGAATGAACGTCGGATCAACGGCCACGATGGCCTCCGGAGTCTCGCCGTCCAGCCCGTTTACCAGAATAGCCACCATGCCCTTAACAATCTGCGCATCGGCGAAGCCGCAAAAGCGCATCACGCCTTCTGTTTCGTCGAAGTCGGCATCCAGGTATACCAGCGACGTGCAGCCCCGCACCCGATGGACATCGTCTTTCTTGTCCTCGGGGTAGTCGCCGAGGCCTGCGGCGTAGTCGATCAGCAGCATCGAGCGCGTGAGCTTGTCGAGCGTCGCGCTTTCGTCTACGAACTGCTGGAGGCGTAGTGGGAGCGGCATGGGGTTGGTAACTACTGGATGGCGCAATACGCCCGCCGATCTGTTCGGTGCCGGAGTCGCCGTGAAACTCTTGAGGATGGCCGGTTAGAATGCCAGGCCAATCCAGACAGAGGCGTCCGGCAAATCGCCGATCCCGGCCATGGCCGTCACCGAGAACGCATTGAAACGCATTCCCGCGCCTATGTTGACGCCAAACCCTGTTGACGAGCACGCCGGGTCGCCTGAACAGTTGTTGAACGATTGGTGGTATACGGCTGGGCCGGCTTGTGGCGCAAATACGAAATCGTTGCTGCGGTCCAGCGGAATCGGATAGACGCCTCGTACACTTCCCCGGTACGACTTAAAGTCGAACTCTTCTCCCTGGATGCGCTGGCTGCCGAAGCCGTAGCTCACACTCGGCACAACGTACACGCCCGATTGTCCCACGGGATAGGATGCATGGACGCCCAGCGTTATGGCGTCGGGGCCGGCATCCGCACCAGCGTGAATACCAATACGAAGCTGCGCCTGCGCAGTGCTGGCGGATAGAGAAAGAACGTGAAGAACGAGGAATGCCTGGATGTACTTCATGGCGGGTTAGGAGAAGTGCGGAAGGCAAAGTAGCGCCTCAACCTTCCGGCTGTTGGCGGAGGATTTCCCATACGAGGTGCTGAAGCTGCGGAATGATCAGCCGGTCCGCGGCCAGTCGGACGGCGTTGGTGGAGCCCGGACAGCAGAACAGCAGCGTTGGGGAGCTTCCGTAGACGCCTGCCATTGCCCGTGAGAGCATCGCCGCCGGGCCGATTTCCTCGAACGAGAGCATCCTGAAAAGCTCGCCGAAGCCGGGCAAGGGCTTGGTGATGAGGGACTCTGCGACCATCACCGTCGTGTCCCGCCGGCTGATACCCGTTCCCCCCGTCGTAATGACAACCTCAACCTCCCTGGCCAACTCAACGAGGGTCGAGCGGATAATCTCGGCCTCGTCCGGAACGATTCGATAGGCTCCGATACGGTGCCCGGCAGATTCAATTTGCTCGAGTAGGAGTTTCCCGCTGGTGTCCGTTTTCTCCGTGCGCGTATCTGAAACCGTGACGACTGCGCACGTGACAGGAGTGTCGCGGGCGAGGTTCTCGTGCTCTCTATGACTCATCGGTTACCTCTTGCATCTCAATCTTCTCCCCAAACCACGCCGGCGGATCGTGCCCATGCCCACCCCATGGATTACAGCGGAGGATCCGCCACGTGGCGAGGATGGCTCCGCGAAGAGCGCCGTACTCTTTCAGGGCGATGATTGCATACTCCGAGCATGTTGGTGTGTATCGGCACGTGCTCGGGAAGTACGGGGAGATGCCCATCCGGTACAGGCGGACTACGCCGACGAGGAGCATCCTGGGTAGCCTCCATATGGCTGCTAGGCCACGGAGGAATGCGTTCCGTTGGATGGAATCTTCGGCGTGTATGCCGCCTTCAGATTGGTCTTCCAGAATCATTGTGATGGCATCGGAAAGGCTTTCCAGCGCCTCTTCCTGTGTCTTCCCTTGCCCGTTGGCGCCGGTTACTTCCGGGGCGTAGGCGATAAACCATTCCTCGTCTCGCTCGATGATGGTAGCGTACTCCTGATGCATCGGAAAATGAGGTTCATGAGACGTCATTCCGGTGCAAACGCCGGATGCAGAACGAGGTTCGGAGGACGAGCCTGGCGCAGACGTCCGAGTTCTATGACACGTCGCGGCAGATTCTATGTCTTCCGGGCAAGCCTCGGCTTCATCACATGAAGCAGCGCCGGCAGCAACAGCAAATCGGCTAGCAATGCCAGCACGACGGTTAGCGAAACCAAGGCTCCAAGGTTGGCAGTGCCTTCGAAACGGCTGGTCATCAGCGCTCCGAAGCCGCCGAGAAGTACGAGCGACGTCAGGATAACGGCTTTGCCGGTGCCGAGAATGGACGTGCGTATGGCATCGCGCAGATTGAGGCCTATCGCCATTTCCTGCCGCAGCCGAGCCAGCATGTGAATAGTGTCGTCCACGGCGATCCCGAACGCGATGGAGAAAATCACGGCGGTGCCGGGGCTCACATCGATGCCGAACACGCCCATTACGCCCGCTACCATGATGAGTGGGATCACGTTCGGGATCAGGGAAATGAGGACGAGTTTGGCGTTGCGGAAAAGCACCGCCATCAGGATGGAGATAAACAGGAACGCCAGCCCGATGGACAGAAGAAGACTCTCTACGAGGTAGTCCGACAGGCTGGCTGCGAGGGTAATCGTGCCGCTCTGCGTGGTGCTAAGGTCGTCGTCGAGTGTTTGTTCGAGAAACTCGTCGAGGTCTGCACGGAACCCCTTCATGCGTGCAGATCCGATGTCGTTCATGAGTGCGGCGATCCGTACTTCCCCGTAGTCGAAATCCACGAACCGGTGCAGGAGATCCGGGTCGGTGAGTTCGAGGAGGAACAACTGCTGTGCGGCCAGATCGGGCTCGTCGGGGATGCGATGGTAGGCGGTCGAATCACCGTGGAGAGCCTGATTGATCTGTTTCACGAAGTCGGTGACGGCCACGACGCGCCGGATCTCAGGCCGCGCTTCCAGATAGTTTGCAACAGCCTCCGCCTGATGCAGCCGTGTCGGGTCTTTGAAGGTGTCCGGTTCGCCGGTGAGCAGCACATCAAACTGCCACGGCGTGGTCAGGCGCGACTCAAACCAGACGAGATGCTGATACACATCCGTCTTTGGCCCCATCTCGTCGTTGATGTACGTGTTGATCCGCAACTGCGTAGCCGCGGCCACACTGACCGCCGTTAGCGCGAACGCCGCAAAGACGATGGCTCGTGCGCGCCGCTCAACAAATTCGTCCAGCCGACGCAGCCAGCCATCCAACCGGCCGCGGCCGAGCCGCTCGATCTGTTTTGCCGTGGGCTCCGGCGTCCACAGCAGAACGATGGTGATCAGCATGAGCGAGATCACGAACGTGATCATCACACCGACGGCCGTGAAGAGCCCGAAGTGTTTCATCGGGACGACGGCGCTCGTGGCCAGCGTCCCAAATCCGATAGCCGTCGTGAGGCTCGTCATGAACGTTGCAGCGCCGAGGCGAACGACCATCTTCCGCACCGCCTCCCGCTTGCTGAGGCCCTCGGACAGGCCGTTGAAGTACTTCACGAGCAGGTGGATCGAATCCGCCACACCGACCACGAGGATGATGGCCGCGATGGTGCTGGAGAGCACGTCAATCGGCGCTCGGAAGAGCATCTGAATCGCAACGGTGACAGCTACGCCGAGGTAGACCGTTACGAGGGGTAGCACCACGCCGCGGACGCTCCTGAACAGCCAGAGCAGGACCAGAAAAACCACCAGTGACGACAGAAAGACGTAGCGGACGGTCTCTACGCGCAACAGGTTCACGTACGCGTTGCGGATGTACGGAAAGCCGGAATAGTGGAATTCGTGTTCGTCGCCGTGTAGTTCCAGGACATCATAGATCTGCGTCAGGATGATCTGCCGGCCGTCGTAATTGTTGAGTTCCGGATCTACCTTAACGAACAGCGCCACAGCATCGGCTTCGGGGTTGATAACAAATCCGACCGCGCCCTCATCGGCGAGCATAGCGGTCCGATATGCCGCGAGGCTATCGGAATGGGCATTGAACTCGCTCCCAATTATGGGCTGCACGGAGATGCTCCCACCCTCGGCCCGGAGCGACGCAAAATTGATCGGGCTAATGACCTCCTCTATGCCCTCAATAGCCGCTAACTCCTGTGTCCATAGTTGGATGAGACCCAGTGTCTCGCCATCGAACACATCATCCACGTCGGTTCCGATGACGATGATCAGGTCGTCCGGCTCGTAGCGATCCGCAAAGTCGCGCCACGTCTGTATAGCCGGGTCGTCGGCGGGAAGGAAGTTTTCAAGGCTATAGTCGAAAACAACACCGCGTTGGACCAATACGCCGCTCGCAGCCACCAATAGAAGGACGAGAAGCCCCGCGAACAGGCGAGGTTTGCTGAGCAGCAAATCGGCAATGCGTTCCATCATGCAATGCGTTCCATCATAGAGGTATCGCGCTACAGTCCGTCGACTCCAAGCCGGAGCTGCTGCTCAGTAAAGAGCGCATCGGACAGCAACGCCTGGCTGCGGTTCGAAAACACCAGGCTAGTCCGACGTCCGCTCGCCTCGTCCTCCATCGACAGCCGGCTCGCCTGCCAGACGCCGGGCCGTACCTCCTCAAACTCCGAGGCCACGAGGCGCTTGATGCGGCGGTTTTGGCGGTCGTAGCAATCCATCCGCAGGATGGCGTATCGTTGCCGGTCAACCATCAGAACAACCTTTCCGTACGCCGAAACAGCCTCCGTCCTGGGCGTGGCCCTGATGATCCACGCCGTTTCTGTAGTCCTGATGAGGTGAAGCGTGTAGTCGTCCGGATCGCGCGGGCTGATGTCCTCGAAGGTGAAATCGCTGCCGCCGAGGCGTTCGCCGCGAAGTGAGCCGTCTACGCGTTGGATGCGGTCCAGAGCGGGTACGTAGAACATCTGCTCATCGCCCGAAGCTGTGTGGAGAGTGAGCAGGCCCGTCCCGCGGATGTCCTCTGGTGCGGTAAACACAACGAGCGCCTTGAACGTGTTGCCATCGCCGATCTTGGTTAACAGGATCATTGAGCTGGATCGTGAGCGGCCGTGGCCGTCCACGATCTCCATGTCAATTTCTGTACGCTGCGACTGCACCTGCCGCTGCCGACGATCGACCTCCCTGAAAATATTTTCGGCCGATTGGGCAAAAACCGATGGGGCGAACAGGAGTACGACTAGGGCTGCGAGAAGCAGGCGCATCAAATTACGTGGAATCTGAAAGGTGGCCATCCTACGTCATCTGACGCCAGAAGAGTCAACTGCAACGAATTTTCAATCACCAGTTGGCCGAGCCTGCCCCTGGTCTTCGTGGAGGTCCGTCACGTCGTCCGGCAAGACTAGTCCTTCTCTCAAAGCGGTGAATCGATCGAAGAGGTCGGAGCGCATCCTTCGCAGTCGCTCGACGGTGGTTTTTTGCCGCCGCCGCGTCAGGCGGACGCGGATTGCGTTCATCGTCTCCCGCGCCAACTGGTTGTAATACAAGACAAGAACCCAGCTCAGAAAGCCGAGAAAGAAAACGATGATTCCGACGAGCACCGGGGCATTGGGCATGGCCGGGAAGTATGCCTGGAGCCGTGTGTGGGCGATTGCGGCAAGCAGTCCGGCTAGTGCCCAGGCGAAAGGGTAGAGGACAAGGCCACCGAGGAGCTTGAGCGAAGCCGTGTCTTTCTTTGCTTTGGAGTACTTCCGTACAGTCCAGCCGATCAGGAGGTGAACGGGTCCGCTGATGAGGTACCCGAGGAGCAGGATGGGTGGCAGCAGCAGGTAAACGAGGATGGCCTGGAACAGTAGCAGACCAAAGAAGAGGGGTGATGCGAGGCGCCGGCTTTTGTCGAGGTCGTAGTCACGAAGCCGCATTGTCCGCATCAGGCGGTCGTAGCCGTGCAGCTCGCGGTGGAGCGACTCCATTTCCTCGGGGTGGCTCTCCTTGCGGGTCTGATATCCATGCCAGATCTGTGCGAACGCCAGATAGCGATTGGCAATCGTGGCCTTGTGCGATTCGGACCCCATTCGTGCGGCGTGCTCGGCGCGGCTCAACGTGCGGGCGCGGTGCATGAGGTTGTGCAGCTCCCAGTCGTCGGTGGCGTGGACTACCCGGACGAGCGTTTCTTCGATTTCGCCCATCAGACTGGTGATGCGTTCGTTTCGTACCTCTTCGGAGTCGTCGGGGCTCGGCCGGACATCCAGGCCGGGCGGCAACTCCATCGGCTCGTGGAACGTGACGAGTACGCTGGAGCGGAAAACTTGCTTTCGGTCGTAGTGAAGGCCTACGGGAATGATGACCGGCGGCTTGTCGGATTCGTCTCGCTCCCGCGCGTTGTAGTACAGCCGCGCCGCGCCGGACTTTAGCTCCGCGAGGTGCGGATGGTCGTGGCTGAGGCCTTCCGGAAACAGCGCCGAGTACGAGCCCGCCACCAGTTCGTTGGACAGCGCATCCAGACTTCTTTGGTTGGCCGCATGTCGCTCCTCACCACTCATGCTCTTGTTGTCGGACGCCCTGTAAATGGGTACGGTGCCGACCTCCCGCAATATCCGTCCAACGATTGGCCATCGAAGAAGGCCATCCCGCGCCCCAAACACGATCCGGCCGGGGAAGAGCGCCATAATGAGTGCCGGGTCGATCAGGCCGTTCGGATGCCACGCCACCAAAAGCCCTCCCCGATCGTCCGGAACGTGCTCGCTGCCTTCGCAAGCCACTTCCCGAAAGAACACACGCATCATGAAACGCAGGGTTCGCACGAGGAGCCGGTAGGCGAGAGGGAGGTTGGAGGACATCGGAACTGGTTCACGTTTCTTGCGGAGGTTACTGCACGTGGAGGACATTAACAATCCGGTCGGCGCCAGACATTCCTGCCAGTCCGACATCCTCGCCAATCCGACATCCCCCGCCTTCGTTCCTCGGGCACCCCTTTGGAAGGGGAATTTTAGTCCTCCCTTCAGGGAGGTGCCGAGCTTGCGAGGCGGAGGGTGTTGCCGCCAGTTTGTTTGGCACCCCATCCTCCGGAAGGAGGGCTGTTGCCACAATGCGTTTTGGGGCCAACTTCAGCTGCTCGAATTGCTGAACAGCCTTGCGCGCCTTGCCTTGTACTCTGCTTTCACCTCGGCTGCGAACGAATCATGACGCCTTGAGTCGAGATCGCTGTCGATCTGCTTGACCCATCCTCGGTTCTGGTATTCTGGGAACCAGGCGGTGAGTACTGCCGGATCTTTGCGGGACAGCTTCGCGATGGCACCTCTGAGCTTATCAAGGCTCACGATCTTTGTTGTCAAGGTTTGGGGCAGTTGCTAATGTTAGATCGCTGCTCAGAATTGGAGTGAGTGGTGTCGAGAGGGTAGTGCTTTGTTGGCCTAATTGCATACGGCCACAGTGGTTCTCCCGTACAACATCGGGCTATCCAGCAACTCGGGTTACAACTCCATGAGGGATGGAATCGAGCATCGCCTTGAGTTTAGGAACGAGGGGAGCAAGATCCTCAGTACGGTTGCTCCGTGCCTCCAACAGGACGATCCTGAGCTGGCATCTGCTCAGATTCTGCTGGTGGGGAATTCCGCGATCCGTTGTGATCAGGATGTTGAACGATTTCGACGCGGCAAGAAGTAAGTCCCCGTTCTTCAGGCCACTCAACCCATGCGGCTGTACCGTACGCGCGTCAATTTCAGGCGCCAGGAGCCCAACCAGAGCCTTCGGCATCTTCTCGTCCAGGAGGGCCCTCACGCTGCCTCGGCTTGGTCGAGGGTCATCTCCAGGTACGCGACTGCCTGATCTCTGCTTACGGTTGGGAAATCATCGAGGAATTTGTCAATGGAGTCGCCGGCGGCGAGGTGCTGCACCAGAATCTCAACAGGTACGCGGGTACCCGCGAA
>JADFLK010000389.1 GCA_022564455.1 Bacteroidota bacterium | reverse complement strand
CGCCCAATCCGTTCAGGCACGACACCGAAACCAGCTACACATTGGACCGCCCGGCTACCGTGCGCGTCGTACTCCGCGACGGGAGGGGCCGAACGGTCAGAGAGCTGGAAAATGGGCCGAAGGAAGCGGGGAATCATCGGCTCCGGATCTCCGCAGACGGCCTGTCGGCGGGGGTCTATTTCTTGACAGTGTATGGACCTGACGGGGCGACGACGCGGCCGCTGACCGTATCCAACTAGTCTTTGGGTTAGCTAGTTGGAGTCAAGAGTAATCTGGTTGCCGTGGCCACAAGCTCCAGCATGTTCGTCCCCGAGTACAACAAGCCCGAGACTCCCGGCGTCCACATGGGCTTCGACAATACGGTGTCGGTTTACCACATCGTGGGGGAGGAGGACACCTTTGAGGTGGCTGCCCAGGCTGTTTTCAATCTGCTCAAGGATGCGCAGGAACGCTTTCCGGGCTGGTCGCGCATTTTCTTTCTCGACATTGCCGGGCATGAGGGAGAGGCAGGAGGATTTTCGCCCGACTTCTACGAGTTCCAGCAGGAGTTCCTCTTCTCTGTCGTCGCGCCGTTCGTGAGCGCCTTCGAGACGCCGCTTACAGGGGGGCTCGTGAACCCGGATTCGCAGCGCAACGACCTGCCGGATCGATTGAATATCGGAGGGGACGTAAGGCCCAACAGCGGAACGGTGGTACCAGATGCATCCCGTGAAGGGTGAAGGGTTGGAATTATCGAAGCGGGAAAGTTTCGTCGTCAACCGATATCTTTAGGTCCGTTTCTCCACCGGTCTCTATGCTGCGTCGATTGCCCTTTGTCCTCGTTTTACTTGTTGTAGCGGTATCCAGCAACGCTCAACAACCCCCAGAGCTAACCGTCGACATGATCATGCAGAACCCCGATACGTGGATCGGGGCCTGGCCGACGGAAGTCTTCTGGACAGACGACGGGGAGCACGTCTACTTCCGGTGGAACCCGCAGGGAGAGTTTGAATCGGACTCGCTTTTTAAGGCTCGCGTGGACGGCGGAGAAGCCATCCAGCTAAGCCCGGAGGAGCGTCGGAACCTGCCGCCGCGTTTTGATGGGTGGCACGCGGATCGACTTGCTTACGACCCCGATTTTAGGCAGAGGGTTTTCGAGCGCGACGGCGATCTTTTCATCTACTACCTCGAACGACACGAAACCGTCCGCCTGACGCGGACCTCGGCGCGGGAGTCGAACCCTCGGTTCAGCCTGGACGGGCGGCGCGTGATCTACCGGGAAGGCGATAACCTGTTTGCAAGGGGCGCAGACGGTATCGAGCAGTTGACTGACATCCGAGAGGGCTCAGAACCAGATGAGGACGATCTTTCCGAGCAGGATGCCTTCCTGGAGGCTCAGCAAACTCGGTTTTTCGATGTCCTGCGCGAGCGAGCGAGACGCGATTCTCTCCGCGAAGAAGCCCAGGAACGGGAGGACGAAGCGGAGGATTTACCTCCCACGTATTACGTCGGCGATGAGGACGTGGGGCAGTTGCAGATAGCTCCGGCCGGGCGATTCGTCACGTTCGTTCTCGGTGAGGATGCCGACGCCGCCGGCACACAGTTGACCAACTTCGTTACCCGTTCAGGCTACGCGGAAGAAATCACGGCGCGGCCCAAGGTGGGCAGTCCATCCGGCGAGCAGACGCTGTACGTGCAGGACCTCGACCGTGACACCACGTACGCCGTCGATCTGGCCACATTGCCCGGAGCCTTCGATGCCGCCGAGTTCCTGCGCGAGCAGGGCATAGAGACTGACTCAACGCGGAAGCTGTATTCGTATGGCCCGTACTGGAGCCCGGACGGCCGCTATGCTGTGTTGGATGTCCGCTCGTCCGACAACAAGCACCGGTGGATTGCTCTGCTGAATCCCGAAGATGGCACCGTCGCCAGTCTCGACCATCAACACGACGACGCCTGGATGGCCGGGCCGGGCATCTCGTGGTGGGGAGGGCGATCTGACGTGGGATGGATGGCGGATAACCAGAGGTTCTGGTTTCAGAGCGAGGAATTAGACGCGGAAGTCAGACTATCGGGCGTTGATCTTCGTGTGATTGAAGCTCGGTTTGGTCGAGGTGAGAATGGACGAGTGGGACCGGGTGGACCAAAGAACCGCTTCAGTCACCTCTGGGTAGTGAATGTCGAGTCAGGGGAAGTCGAAGCCCTCACGAGTGGTGCTTTCGAAGTTTCCAACCCACAACTCTCAAGAGATGGAGGAACGTGGTACTTCCAGTCGTCGGAGGGCTCGCCGCACGAACGGCACGTGTACCGCATGGATGCGGATGGGGGCGGCCGAACCCGCCTCACACGCCTACCGGGCCGCAACGACTTTGTGCTTTCGCCGGATGAGGAATGGCTGGGCTTGATGTACTCGCAGAGCAACCGGCCACCCGAAGTGGTCCTCGAACCCGCCAGGCCAATGGCGCAGGACGACCGGCAGGTACCGATTCGCTACCTCACGGCGTCACCGACAGAGGATTGGCTGGCCTACCCGTGGCGCGATCCCGAGATCATCCGCATAACCGCAAGCGACGGTGTGGATGTGCCTGCGCGCATTTATCGGCCTGAGAATCCGAACGGCGCCGCCGTGTTGTTTGTGCATGGCGCGGGCTACCTCCAGAATGTGCATCGCTGGTGGAGCGGCTACTACCGTGAGTACCAGTTCCACAATTTACTGGCGGACCGCGGC
>JADFLK010000388.1 GCA_022564455.1 Bacteroidota bacterium | reverse complement strand
CGTATCCCCAATCACGGAACGCGCCCTCGGTGAACTTCATGATGTTGCCTTTGTGGATCAGCGTCACGCTCTTGCGGCCTTCGGCAATGGCGAAATCGAGCGCGGCACGCATCAGCCGTTCCGTGCCCTGCTGCGAGGTGGGCTTGATGCCGATTCCGCTCGTCGCCGGGAAACGGATCTTGGCGTAGCGCTCCGGGAAGGCTTCCTGGAAAAGCCGCTTGAAACGCTCCACATCGTCCGTGCCTTCCTCAAACTCGATGCCCGCATAGATGTCCTCGGTGTTCTCCCGGTAGATGACCATGTTGATGGCCTCCGGATCCTTCACGGGGGAGGGAACGCCTCTGAAATAGCGCACTGGACGCACACAGGCGTAGAGATCCAGCTTCTGGCGGATGGCCACGTTCAGCGAGCGGATGCCGCCGCCCACGGGCGTCGTCAGCGGGCCTTTGATGGCCACGAGATAGTGGCTGATGGCATCCAGCGTGTCCTGCGGCAGCCACTCCTCGAACTGATCGAACGCCTTCTGCCCGGCGAACACCTCAAACCACTCGATCTTGCGGTTGCTTCCGTATGCTTTCTCCACGGCTGCATCCAGTACACGACTCGCCGCCGCCCAGATGTCCGGCCCGATGCCGTCGCCTTCGATGAACGGGATGATCGGATTGTCAGGGACGTTGAGGCCGGTCTCGCCGTTGGTGATCGCCTGGCCGTTAGTGGGAGGGGTAAGGTGCTGGAACATTGAAAGAGAAAAGGGTAAAGGGAACAGGGCAGGGACGTCTCGTCGCCTTTGTCACCGAGGCGTCCGCATACAGTTCCAAGCTAGCACGCAGCGTGTTTTTGCGAGCGAAGGGATGGGGAATCCGCGATACGAAGAAGCCCGGCTGGGCGAGGTGCCAGCCGGGCTTCCTTATTCGGACCAGATCCTTTATTCCGCAGAGCGGGACGCAGGATGATTCCGCTCTGTGGAATCATTTCAACAAGGTCACCCGTCCGGTTTCGGAGAAGGTCCGGCCGATGGCCTGGTAGTAGTACGAGCCGCTTGGTAGGTTGGCTCCGTCGATAGTGAAGGCGCGAGCCTGGCCTTCTTCCATCTGCCCGCTGAACAGCGTGGCGACCTGGCGGCCGATCTGGTCGTACAGCGCGATCTCCACGTGCTGCGCAGCAGCAACGGACAGCGAGAACGAAGCCTGCGGGTTGAACGGGTTCGGATACGCCTGCGTCAGAACATGCGTACCAGGCACGCCGACAGCGATCTCAATCTCCGGGCTGTACTCGAACGCGCCATCGAAGTCGATTTGCTTAAGGCGAACCGTGTACACTCCAGATGTAAGGTTGTTGATCGTGTAGGCATAAGACTGCTCGACGCTCGTCGTGCCGTGGCCATCCACAAAGCCCATGGCCTCGTAGTCGCCCGATCCACGAAGCTGGATTTCAAACCCAGCGTTGTTGGTCTCCGACGAGGTGAGCCAGTTCAGGTTGATATCCGAGCCGCTGACGTTTGCCTCGAAGCTGACGAGTTCGACGGGGACGACGTCTGCCCAACTGAGCGCAACCTGGATTCCATCCACCGTCAGGCCCATCGTATCACTGCCCTGACGAAGGTTGACATTGCCAATGTTTGCAATATCAGCCTCTCCCTCGGCCACGATATCGGCCGAGATGGTGGGTGACCCCGGCTCAACCGAAATGTCATCACCGTCTTCGAAGACATACAGGTCTACCGGGTCGTTAGTGCCCCCGCCCAATCCCGGGCTAGCATCCGGCACGAATGTGTACTTCAGCACCAGGAGGTACGTGGTTCCGGTGTCCCGTACGACCGTATCCCAGACAATATCAGAATTACCAGATCCTTTAGAGATACCGAAGCTGAACAAATGGTCAATGACTGGTTCCCCCATGTTACGGAGATAGACACGCCCTGTAAAATCGAAGTCGTACGGATCCCCCGGTGCAAAATGGAAGAAATAGCCGCCGTCGCTATCTGTAGTCACACTCGAAGCGTTGATGAGAAATGCTGCGTAAACCGTTGTGCCAGATCCGGACACCGGTGTAAAGTCGAGGTGCGCATCTTCACGGGAACCAGCTCCGTGCGCCACAAACGTGGAGAATCCCGTCGAAGGTGGATAACCGGTGAACGTCAGGTTATTGTCTGTAACCAACAAAGAGTCGCCACTCCCGCTATGATGAATCCAAGGAAGAGGCGGCACGGTCAACGTGTCACCTACGGCGTAGTCGAAGTTTTCCGTGAGCAGTGGTTGCGATGAGGCCGGAGCAATTAGAAAGGCAACAGCTGCAAGGAGTAGAGCAAAACGCATGGGAGGGAAGGGTTGAGACGGGGAAGGATGTGGGTTGCGCGCACAGGCAGCGCAGAAGGAGAATGTACAGGAGCGCGATGTATTCCACAAGGCATAACGTGGAATGCCCAAATCGTCCCTTCTCTCAGCCGCCCATGCGATTCTGCAGCCGCTCGAAGTATCGCTTGATGAGATCCTGGTAGTCGGGCGCGTAGCCGCTCTCGAGCGCGCGGATGAGGTCTCGGCGGAGGCGTTCGGCCGGGTTCTGGTTGAGGTTTAGGCGATCGGGGCGATCCGCATCCTGTTCCTCTCCGGTCTGTCCTTCGCGTCGTTCCTCGCGGCCACGCTGGTTCACCGAACGTTCAGCCTCCAGGAGCCGCTGCACAATCTGCTGCTGGCGGGGAACGGTTTCGCGGG
>JADFLK010000035.1 GCA_022564455.1 Bacteroidota bacterium | reverse complement strand
TTCGAGTACATCTGCGAGATGGATGCAGACTTTTCCCACGACCCGAACGACCTCGCGCTGCTGATCGAGGCGTGCCGGAACGGTGCTGACCTCGCCATCGGGAGCCGCTACAAGGGAGGAGTGCGCGTGGTGGACTGGCCGCTGTCTCGCCTGATTCTCTCGTACGGTGCAGGTGTCTATACCCGTATCATAACCCGACTTCCAGTCCGTGATGTAACGGCAGGCTTCAAGTGTTTTAGGCGGGAAGTACTAGAGGCCATCGACTTCGACTCCGTAAAATCGAACGGGTATTCGTTCCAGATCGAGATGAGCTACCGCGCCTGGAAGCGCGGCTTCAAGCTGGTGGAGGTGCCCATCGTGTTTACCGAGCGCGCCGAGGGCCAGAGCAAGATGAACAAGTCCATCGTCCGCGAGGCCATGCGGAAGGTTTGGGAGCTGCGCTGGCTGGATTTCAGAGGGCGTTTGTAGGCTGCTGGGAGCAACACCCCTCCCCCCGCTACGCGGGGTAGAACTAGCCACGCACATTCCAACGCTGCGGTGCTGTGCGCCGCCCCCTGGAGGGGAGACTGAAAAAGTTCTCCGTCGCCTCGTCGGATGACGTAGCTCAACAGCTTCCCAAGTACCAAATCCCAAATATCAAATTCCGAGCGGTCTCTCGAAGCGCTCTTTGTGATTTGGAGTTTGGAACTTGGTGCTTCAGACTCACAATTCCCTACGAGGCTGATGAATTACGTGCTCTGTCGCAGGCCGGAAGAAGTAATTCAGCAGCCTCCAAGCCTACTGTTCTATTTGCAAATCGCCGTAGGTGACGGGCTCGCCTCGGCTGTCAAAAAGAACGAGGCGCCACAAATCACCTGCCTGGGCACCCACTATCTCGCTAGGGAAAAATGTAAAGAGGGTAAACCCATCGAGAATATCGATGAAAGGAGTTAAGACGGTACGGCTGCCAAAGCCATCCCGTGCCACGAGTTGCAACCCACCGGGAATCCGCGCATCTGTCACGACTTCGATCGTCACCGTGCCAGATCCGCTGATCTGTACAGGATTGGGAGCTGCTCGACGATTGACACGGAAGCCACTTGTTACGTAGATCGGCGCGGTTCGCCAGTCGTCCGGATCGTTCTCGCCGTTGAGCGGAGTCATGCCATCAACGGTGCGGAAGATGCCGGATGGGACAGCGCCCGCTGCAATGCGAAAATCCCCCTGCGCATTGTTGGCGTCGCAGCCGGAGAGGCTCAGTGCTGCGAGAAATAATGCGACAACACACTTCCCCCCGCTACGCGGAGTACGCCCCTCAAGGGGAGACTTTCTAGTGCGTATTATTGGCATCGGGATGATTGGCAACTGAAAAATCCAGTGCCCCCAACACATTCCACGTAGCATCCGGTTCCCGTGCCTTCCGAACATCTGCCTGTGATTGCCGCCAATGGCCTCTGTGTTGAGCTAGGAGGAGTACCCATCTTGCACGATCTGTCGTTCTCGATTTCGGCCGGAAACTGGATTGGCCTCCTCGGCCCCAACGGAAGTGGGAAAACAACGCTTCTCAAGACATTGGGAGGGCTTCTTCCCTACTCCGGAAGTCTTGAGTTACATGCACGGCCTCTTGCTACATGGCGAGATCGGGAGCGAGCCCGTGAAGTCGCATTCGTCCGCCAGCAACCTTCCCTCGATTTCGACTTTACGGTTGAGGAGGTCGTGTCGCTCGGCCTCGCGCCGCACCTGAGCTGGCTCGAACGACCTTCGCCTGCACAACGTGAGCGCGTCCACACTGCTCTATCCGATACAGACCTGACCGACCTCGCCGGCCGTCCCGTCTCCACCCTCTCCGGCGGCGAGCAGCAACGCGTTCAGCTGGCGCAGGCGCTGGCGCAGGACGCTCCCGTTCTCCTTCTGGATGAGCCCACCGCCCACCTCGACGTTCATCACCGGTACGATTTAATGGAGCGTATCGCGGCGCTGGTCCGGACAGGCCGAACCGTCGTAGCCGCCTTCCACGATCTTGCCTTTGCCGCGCGGTATGCCGACCGGCTGCTTGTCCTTGACGAGGGAGCACTTGCAGCGGATGGCTTACCGGAAGAAGTATTGACATCGCGGCTGATCCGCAACGTCTTCAAAATGAACGCTGATGTCGAAATCAATCAGGGAGAGCTACGTGTCCGGTATCTTGCGCCCATTTAGTGCTTTGCGCTTCGGACGGTCGCTGCGCTCCCTGTCGTACTTCGGCTTTCGTTCTTCGTTCTTTGGAGTGCTCTGAACCCGGCGAACATATACGCACGTGGCGCAAACACAACAAACTAAGTCCGAAGAGCCAAGAACTAAGCCCGAACCCATGAAAGTGTATACCAAAACAGGCGACGATGGCACGACAGCCCTTTTCGGTGGCGATCGGGTTGGAAAAAACCACCCGAGGATCGTGGCGTATGGCACCGTAGATGAAACCAACGCGGCCGTCGGGATGGCGCGGGCGGTTCTGGATGACACGGTCTGGGCAAAGCGTGCCGACGCCATTCTCGGGCGGATTCAGGAGGAACTGTTCGTCCTCGGTGGCGATCTGGCCTCGCCCGGCGACGTGAAATACCCGGTGCCACGCATCGAGGCGCATCACGTAACGGCGCTGGAGACGGAGATTGACGACCTGGAAACCGACCTTCCACCACTGAAGCATTTCATCCTGCCCGGTGGCCACCCTGCCGCAGCCACGCTGCACCTGGCCCGAACCGTCTGCCGGCGAGCGGAACGCCAGACGATAGAAGCTGCTAAAACGGAGGACATTTCGGCCGAGGCCGTCCACTACCTCAACCGCCTTTCCGACTTCTTCTTCGTCCTCGCCCGCTGGGTGAACCATGCAGCCGGCGTAAGGGATAGCGCGTGGATACCGGTTGATCGTGACACGTGACGGGTGATTACGTGATGTTTAAAGATGAAAGACTGTTCCCTCACGTAATCACCCCATCTCTCACGGCGTTTTTTTCCGTCCACGCGGCGGACTCGGCGGCGGCTCGGTAATCGTCAGCGTCGTCTCCGCTTCGTAGGCGTTCAGCGAGAAAGAAGCCGTGTACTCACCAGGAATCAGGTAGAACTGCTCCGTGTCCTCGCCCGCCTCCTGATCGTCGGCGAGAGCTTCATCGGCGACGAGGTGGTACACGGCGTAGTTGAGTCCCGCCTCGGCCTCGTCGGTGAACGAATGCACCGTCTCGCCGTCCTCCGTCGTGATTCGGATCGAAGTCGTACCAGCATCTTGAGCCCAATAGACGAGTTCCACTTCGGGCTCGGCTGGTTCCGACCACGTATAGCCCCGGTTCCCCCAGCCCTCCGAATGCTCGACGTCCTCCACCGGAAACACGTGCAGGCCCTCGGCGCGAACCTCGGGCGTGAGTTGCTGCAAGTGCGCCACATCCGCGATGTAAATCGATCGGCCGTGCGTCCCCACGATCAGCTCGGCATCACGTGGATGCACCTTGAGGTCGTGAACCGGGGCATTGGGGAGAATGCCATCTTCCGTGAGTTGCCCGGCCATCCCCATGAACGACTGCCCGCGATCGAACGAAACGTACACACCGTGATCGGTTCCGACGTAGAGCAGATCCTCGTTCTCGGGGTCTTCCACGATCACATTGGCCGGCTCGTGAGGAAGAGCCATTCCTATGCGCCGCCATGACTGCCCGTAGTCGTCCGTGCGGTAGAGGTGCGCCTCGAAGTTGTCCCAGCGGTAGCCGTTGAGTGCCACGTAGGCTCTGCCTTCTTCGTGATGGCTTGCCTCGACCCGGCTAATCCAGTAACTCAGTGGCAGTCCGTTGGAAACATCCTTCCACGTAAACCCACCGTCGCGCGTCACGTGGACGAGCCCGTCGTCGCTGCCTACCCAAATCAGCCCAAACTGCAACGGCGACTCGTCAATGGAGGTCAACGTCCCGTACGGTACGTCGCCGGATTGGCCGCCGAGCGTGAGGTCATCCGAGAGCGTCTCCCAACTCTTGCCCTGATCGAGCGAGCGGTGCAGTTTGTTCGACCCGAAGTAGAGGATGTCCGGGTTGTGGATGGAGAGGTGAATCGGCGATTGCCAGTTGAAGCGAAGCGGCCGTTCGCCAAGATCGTGGCGTGGTGCAATGCGATCCAGGTTGCCTTCTTCGCGGTCGATGCGGAAGTAGTTGCCGAATTGGAAGCCCGTGAAAACAGTCTGGTTCGTGCGCGGGTCAACGGCAATCTGCATTCCGTCGCCGCCGAGCAGGCGTTCGAAAGGATGGTCGCCCTCGCCAACCCATCCGGGGTCCGGGGTGGAGGTGCTCGGCCCCACCCAGACACCGTTGTCCTGGAGGCCGCCGTAGACGTTGTAGGGCTCGGCCATGTCGTACGCCACGGCGTAGAATTGCCCCACCGACGGCACGTTGGCCTTCGACCAGCTCTCGCCGTCGTCGACGGATTCTGGAATCCCGCCGATACGTGACGCGATCACGGGCCGGCCCAACGCATTTGCCTCCCAGATAACCAGGCCGCAAGGCTCATACCATTCCGAGGGAATCACCAAGAATCGCGCACGGGCAATGAGGCGCGTAAGTTCCTCCCCGTCCTTGTACCCGGCAAAGGATACGTTGTCAGCGCCGCATGAGCGCGCAAAAACTTCTAAGTCCGGGCGGGACTCTCCCTCACCCACGATGATCAGCTTGCAGTCCGGAACCTGGGCCGCTGCCGCCAAGAGTGTGTTCAGGCCCTTCTCAGGCACGACCCGGCCGACATAGACGAAATAGTCGCCGCGTTCCTCCTGGGCCTCATATCGTGCAAGGTCGATGTAGAGATGCTGATGCCGGAGCTTCTCCTTCGGAATGCCCCCTTTTTCGAGCTGTGACGCCAGAAAGTGCGTTGAACAAAGGAAGGCGTACACGTTTTCCTCGAAGATTCGCAGCCGCTTGTGCAAATACATCGCCCCCGCCACGAGCGCGCTGGCCGCCAGCGAATCTTTCATGCACCGCTGCCGAACGCAATGAGAGTAATTTCCGTGAAGACAGCGCTCACACAGCTCGCCTGTGCGGGGCACATAGAGCCGGTAGTTCGGGCAGACCAACTTATAATCGTGCACGCTCTGTACGACGGGCACGCGTTCCTCGCGCAGCACCGGCAAGATGGATGGCGAGATCTGGTGATCGATGGTGTGGAGGTGGGCCACGTCCGGTTTGAGCTCGCGAAGCAACTGCCGGAGTTTACTCTTAGATTCGAAGGAATATACCGTCTTCGACAGGACCCGCGACGCCGTCCGAAGACCTCCAAGCAGGCCCATGCCCTTGTAGTCGATATTGCTGACAAAGTACGCGCTTTGGCGACACGGGCGGTTCCGCGCCTCGTCCTGCATCGCGAAATAACAGATTTCGTGTCCCTTCGACTCCATCAAATCAGCGAGGTCAAACATATAGCGCTCGACGCCACCTGAGAGCCACAAGAATTTGTTGATCTGAAGGATTTTCACTCTGTGTCCTCGAAAACATGGCCGCTGCGGAGCCTAGTGTAGCATGCGCATCATCACGCACGGCTTCGATGAAGCGCGCCCCATCTGCTACTCTTCCGCACACTGCTTAGCTTGGGCAGGAGGTTGATAGTGACATTACTTGCTTTTGAAGAAGCGTATGTCGAGCGCATATGGGGCGGGGAAAAGCTTCGTACCCTATATGGCAAGGCTACGCCCACTGGCGTTCCGGTTGGCGAGGCGTGGATGGTCGCCGACCACATGCAGCATGTCAGCGTCGTCGCAGATGGACCGGAGGCAGGCCGCACGCTTCACGAATTGCTTGAGGAGAACGCCGGCCGCATCCTCGGGACGCGTGCGCACCTCACCATCCATGGCCGTTTCCCCCTCCTTCTCAAGCTCCTTGATGCTGGGGACAGGCTGTCCATCCAGGTGCATCCCGACGATCGCGACGCCCGGCGGCTGAAGGAGCCGGATGTGGGCAAGACGGAGATGTGGTACGTGTTGCACGGGGATGAGGACAGCGAGCTCTACTGCGGGATGTCGCGCGATGAGACGCGGAAGAGCTTAATGGGGGCTATAGAAAGTGGAACCGTGGCGGACTTGCTGACGTGCATACCTGCTCGGGAGGGGACAGCGGTCTTTGTTCCGGCGGGGACGGTCCACTTCATCGGCGGCGGGTGCGTGTTGGCGGAGATTCAACAAAACAGCGACATCGTGTATCGCATTGACGATTGGGGACGCGTTCAGGCGGACGGCTCGCCGCGGGAATTGCACGTCGACAGGGCGCTCGAAGTGACACATTTTGGATCGCGCCACGACGGCGCGGCCAAACCGCTCTGCTACCGGGCCGGCGGCGCAAACGTCTCCGTTCTCGCAGCGTACAATTATTTCGCGGGGGAATCGGTCGCGGTCAGTGGGAGCTACATCTGCGACTCGCGTGGAGAGACTTTCTCTCTCCTGCTTGGCACGGCGGGTAGTGTCGCTGTGCGGGCGGGGGACGATGAACGTGGCCTGGATCCCGCATGTGCGCTCATGGTGCCGGGTTCGACGGCGAAATTCACGGTCGAAGGGGAAGGCTCATTTCTGAGGTTCTGGGTTCCCGACCTCGACAGGGACATCGTGCATCCGCTGCTCGAAGCCGGCCATTCGCGCGGGGCAATCGTAGCTTTGGGAGGCGACCCGGGCACAAGCGATCTTAGGGGCTAGCCGGCAGCAATTTTCTCTTTGCAGGCAGGGGTGCTCGTGGCCGGCGTTTCCGAAGCCAACCCGAATGAAATCAGACCCCACAAGACCCAATAGAAGAGTGCGGAGCCCGGATTTTGCAGCGTGAACGTGACGGTCGCGTCGATGCTCGTGGCCACGACCGCGGCGAAGAGCGCCAATCCAAGACGCCTCTCCCTAGCGGAGGAGGCCTGCCGGGACAGGCGATAGCTCCCGG
This sequence comes from Bacteroidota bacterium, assembly GCA_022564455.1. Next base: position 3,619 of record JADFLK010000035.1, on the reverse strand, counting down.
CCAGGGCGAATGCCACTAGCCCCAGCATCACCGTAATGCCCGGGAGGCCTTGCTCGGCGGCCACCTCGAGGTATTCGTTGTGCACCTGGAAAAACCGGCGGCCATGCCGTGCATAGCGGCTGGCCTCAACCGCGTTCCAGTAAGGGGGACTCTCGACGCCGTAGTTCCCGACGCCGATGCCGGTGATCGGGTTGCCAAGAAATATGCGTGACGCCGTTTCCCAGGCGAAGAAGCGCTGCGTGAGACTCGTCTCGCGTATTGAAAGGAGATCGCCTCCTTTCACGTCCCATGCCCGGATCGAGAGCGCCGAGCCGGTCAATATCACGGCCAGGAGGATGGCGACGCCTATCAAGATCCCGCGCAGTCCCGCTGGTTGTGCCCGTGCTTTTTGGCGGCGCGCCCGGACCCGATCTAGTAAGTGCAAGCCCACTACAACGAGCGCGGCCACGAATAGGCCCACGGTCGCGATGCGCGCGCCGGAAAAGGACAAGTGATACATCATCAGTAGGACGATGACGGACGCAGCGATCCGCCCCGGAATGCTCTTGCTCATCGCGGCCAAGCCGATGGCGATTGGAATCGTTATTATCAACACCGAGCCCGAGAAAGTCGCGTGCCCGAAGAAAGAGACGCCCCGCGTGACCGGGACTTCGCGATGCTCTTGCCAGGGGAAGAAGTCATAGCCGAAATGCTGTGCTATTCCGTAGATCGACGTGGCTGCGCCGACCAAGGCCGCAGCCCAAAGGACCCGGTCCCGGTCGGTCGTGTCCCTTGGGATGTTCGCCACAAGCAGGAAGATCGCGAGGAGGCCCGCCTGTCTGCTGATAATTTCGAGACTCTCCCATACGTTGGCCGCGCCGGCCAAGGACAGGAGTTGCGTGCCGAGGAAGGCGAAGGCAAGCACGGTCAGCGCATCCCAACGCACTCGCGGTCGGCCGCCCTGCACCCCGACGAGAAGCCACGCGGCGAACAGAGTCGTCCCACCCACCTGAATCACATACCATTTTCCGGATTCGACGGATACTTTACTCGTGAGAATCAGCGGTGCGGCCAGGAGGATGAGCAGCAGAAAATAGAATACGGCTCGCTCTTTTCCGGCCGTCTTCTCCGCTCTTTCATCGGCATCTGCCGCCATCTTTCGTCGACCCCGCTTGTATGCTGAAAATCTTTGCGTTGCACTTCGCCCTCTCGGGCTTCGGCCGGAACCACCGGTTTGGTACATGCAACGCTAACAGACCCAGGCGGGGAGAGTAAACCGTCGTGACTGACACGCCGACCGTATTGGCGCCGGGACATCGGCCTCCCGCGCGCGGAATGAGCCAGGTGCTTGTTGACGATCAGCGGTACGCGGAAGACCTCCGGGCGGGTGGAGGCCGGACCCGGGGTCGAGCAAGTCGATCGGGACGGCAAGGGCGGTTTACTACGACCCTTTCGGCGTCACGCTCGCCCTCTAGTTGGGGTCTGAGCTATCCGGGTTGGATACGGGAGGGACGCGCTGCGATTGACTGAACAGTAGGTGTCGTCTACCATGCACAGTTCTTAAGGCACTTTAGTCTGCGGAGTTGTTTGGGCAAGCGAAGCTGAATATAGGCGCGGGGGGCGGCGCTGATACATGCGACAGGCGGATGGGTGTCGGTGACCGCCCAGTAGGAGTACGACGATGTCCAATTCGGATAAGTCCCGTGCGCTGATCACCGGCCTGACCGGTCAGGACGGTTCCTACCTCGCTGATTTGCTTCTCGAAAAAGGCTACGAAGTGTACGGGGTGGTGCGGCGCTCGAGCACCGAAACCTTCGACCGCATCAAGCACATTCAGGACCGTGTCGGGCTAGTCCAGGCCGACCTTACGGACCAGGTTTCAATGATCGACGCTATCGATGAAGTGCGGCCTATTGAAGTGTACAACTTGGCGGCGCAGTCTTTTGTGCCGACCTCATGGAAGCAGCCGATTCTCACGGCGGATGTCACCGCGCTGGGCGTCACGCGGGTCCTCGAAGCCATCCGTGTGGTCGACAAATCCATCCGGTTCTACCAGGCATCGTCGAGCGAGATGTTCGGGAAGGTGCGCGAAGTGCCTCAGAACGAGCAGACGCCCTTCTACCCGCGCAGCCCCTATGGCGTCGCGAAGGCCTATGGCCATTTCATCACGGTCAATTATCGCGAGAGCTACGACATGTTTGCGTGCTCGGGCATTCTGTTCAATCATGAATCGCCGCGCAGGGGGCTCGAGTTCGTCACGCGGAAGGTCACCGACGGCGTTGCGCGCATAAAATTGGGCCTGGCCGGCGAGCTTCGCCTCGGCAACCTGGACGCGAAGCGCGACTGGGGCTACGCCTTGGACTACGTCCAGGCCATGTGGCTCATGATGCAGCAGGACACGGCGGAGGACTATGTGGTATCGAGCGGGGAAATGCACACCGTCCGCGAGCTGTGTGAAGTGGCCTTTTCGCACGTCGACCTGGACATGAATGATTATGTCGAAGTGGATACTAGGTTCCACCGGCCGGCTGAAGTGCATGAACTCCTCGGCGATAGCTCGAAAGCGAAGAAGGCGCTTGGTTGGGAGCCGCAAACCAGCTTTGAAGACCTCGTCAAGATGATGGTGGAGGCGGACCTCAAGCGCGTACAGGCCTTCAAGGATCAGAATGGGGCATGAGCGGCCGGGTACTCGTTACAGGCTCTAGCGGTTTCGTCGGATTACACCTCTGCACACATCTTGAATCACAAGGCTACGAAGTTTTCGGTTGCGACCAGGTCGCCGCCGAGGGCCAAACTCAGCACCGGGTCTGCGACGTAACGGACGCCGGGAGCGTCGAAAAAATCGTGCGATGGGCCGCCCCGGTGGACTTCGTTGTGCACCTGGCCGCTGTCACCTTCGTCCCTGAAGCCACCCGGAGCCCTGCCCAAGTCGTCGAAGTCAACCTGCTGGGCACGATTCGGTTGATCGATGCCCTCCGGACGCAGGCGCCCAAGGCGCGCTTGGTGTTCATAGGCAGCTCAGAGGTCTATGGTCCGCCACGGGCGACACCCGTTACGGAAGAGCACATTTTCAACCCCCAGAATCCCTACGCGAATAGCAAGGCCGCGGCCGATCATTACTGCCGATTTCGCTCCCAATACGACGGTATGGACATTGTCCGTATGCGTCCATTCAATCACTCCGGGCCGGGCCAGTCGGAGCGCTTCGTGCTCTCAAGTTTCGCGCGGCAGATCGCTGAAATTGAAGCCGGCAACCGCGAGCCGGCGATCAAAGTCGGAAATCTTCAGGCCTCACGAGACTTCATGCACGTCGACGATGTCGTGCGCGCTTATGCATCCGCATTGCAGGACGGGCGGCCGGGCGAGGCGTACAACATCTGCTCCGGCGAATGCCATCGCATCGGCGACGCGCTGGAATCTCTCGTGGCGATGGCTGATGTTAATATAAGCATCGAGGTCGATCCCGAACGGCTCCGTCCGAGCGACGTGCCGGAAATACGAGGATCCCACGAAAAGTTCACCCGGGATACAGGGTGGAGACCCACAAAGTCCTTTGAAACGCTCTTGGCGGATCTGCTCGGCTATTGGCGCGCGGCGGTCTGACGAAAATTCCAGCGATCCGGGCTAGCAGTCTGTCGGA
>JADFLK010000034.1 GCA_022564455.1 Bacteroidota bacterium | reverse complement strand
TCTGGGGCCCCGTCATTGAGGAACGCTACGACTTCAATCTGGATGGCCGAAAGGACGTACTGGTTGGTACGGTAATTAGTGGTGGAGGTGTCGGGCTCGGCGGCACCTTGTATTTGAAAGATCGGAGGTCGTCGTATGTCAACGTCGGCGCATTCGACTACGGTTTCCGGGAGGGCTTTCTCGCCTGCCGCGGAGACAGTGGATCTACGATTTTAAAATCAATGATCGTCGACAGTGGATTATCGGATCGCTCGTTCAATTGGGCTGAGGTCCAGATTAATGCCTTCGCGCTCGACACCGTCGCCACGGACGGCGGCTATTTCTCCATCGTGTCCCCCGATGGGCAGAGTATCAAGGAGGTGCTAAGAGACTCGGTCGAAGCTGTCATCGAGAACTACCGGCGCGAGTTGGTCGATGACGGCCCGGAGTGTGTGAGCAGTTGCGTGCAGGTTGATGACTGTCGGCCTTACGAGCCCATCTGGTGATCGGCGGCCTTCGACTTCGTTCTACAATCCGCACCTATTCACGGCTGTAGCGGAACAAACTGCCCCGTCGGCCCGACTGTTTGCCCCGGCGGCGGCGGGTTCGTGGGGAAGTTGCTGATGGAGACCTCGCCCGTCCAGCCGTTGGGCACGTAGTGCGTGTGGTCGCCGTGGGGGATGGCCACGTAGCCTTTAGGGCTCACCGCGCCGATCTCTGATTCCCAAAACCCAAATGCCGTTCCGAGCACGAGGAACATGAACAGGCCGAGTACGGCAAACAGGCCGAGGCGGATCTTTTGGCGAGAGGTCATAGGAGGCTGTTGAATTATCCGCTCTGTCGCCGAGACAAGCCAATCTTGGACGAGATCAAGGCACGAGATCGAAGACGAATCGGTGATTCGGTGATTCGGTGAGAATCTCGGAACGCAGAGATCGACCGAGAGTGGCCGTCGCAGGCAAGATGGGATATTTCAACAGCCTCATAGAAGGCTGCGGGTACGAAGGGAGGAACGCACCCGCATCAGCCCACTCAGGTTCCTGCCGAGTTGTTTTCGCGGGCTACTTCCTGGAACGTGCCTTCCCATCCACGGTGCTCTTCTGACGGTAGAGTTCCATGTAGCTCGATACGCCGTATCGGTCGCCGTAGATCTCTTTCATCTTCTCGAAGCGCAGCTTGCAGGCCATTTTGAAGGCCGTGTCCTCGCCGTACTTCTTGATAGAGTACGATGTGCCGCGCGGCGTGCCGGCTTCGGGGTTCCACGAAATGGCGTACACCTCGTGTTTGATGCCGCGCCGGTCGCGCTTGAACGTCCGCGAGATGCCAACGACGCCGGACGAGTTGTTTTTGTTGTGCCGGATAAGCCGCCGTCTGGGGGCGCTTTCCGGCATAGCATCCACTTCGGCTACCAGTTTCTTGCGGTACTCCACAGACTGTTTATAGGCGTCTTGCTTGCCGCCACACTTGCGGTCGGAAAAAAGCCTGGAGTACGTTCGTCCGTGACGGTAGACCCGGACCTGGTACCCGTGGGTAGAGTCCGAATCGATGCGAATAACGCCTTTAGTTCGGGGCATGATGGGGAGGGTTAAGCTGTGGTGGGAGTGATGTTGCGGTGTCGCTGGTTACCAACGTCGGAGGGTGGGGACAAATCCCAGCGTCGTGGTGGTGGTGGAAGTAACCGGCGAGCTTTGCCGCATGCGAAAAATATAGCAACTAGATTCAAACCATGCGATAACAAATGTGTGGAACGCAAAAAGATCGTTGCGACAAATAATGCAATCGCCTGTAAATAAGACGAATACGCTGAACAGCTAGTTGCTGCTCGCCAGGCTTTTCTCTAAAGCCTCCTGTTTTTCCAGTTTATCCGCCGAGATACAGCAAGGGCGAGTGGGAGGCTGATCATGTAAGCGAAGAGATAAGCCTCGAAGAGAGGGAAAGCTCTCAACATTTTTCGCCGTTGGCTGATACCGAGCGCCACCCAGAGGAGCGAAAAGTCGCCGAACATCTTGAGCACGATCAGGCTAAGCGCCCAAAACGGGGCAACAAATAATGCGATGGCCGGAAGCAGATGGGCCAGATGGGCAATGAGGTACAGCGCGTAAAGCCAGGCAGGCGCGCGAAGCCCGCCGCGAGCCCAGCGGCGGCGCTGCCGGTACACATCAACCAAACGCTTGAGAGGCAACGTGATGGTGTGAAGGCCGGGATCAAGGGGGAAGCGGACTCGGAAGTTGGTTTGCCGGGCTACCGTTTGAAACAGTACATAGTCCTCCGTTACCGAGAACGGGAGGGCCGGGTACCCGCCGACGGCCTCGTACGCGGTGCGGCGGAAGGCCATGTTGTTGCCCATCGCGGTGGTGGGCCTGCCCGTTTCGGTGAGGATGCTTGCCGAGGTGAGGAGGTAGCTCCAGTCCAGCGCCTGAACGGCGTCGAGAAGTGTGTGATGTTCCACGTAGGCCTGGCCGCAGACCATCCCCACTTTGGGATCGGCGAAGTAGGCAGCGTGATTGCGAGCCCAATCCGGCGGCGGGGCACAGTCGGCGTCGGTGACGAGCAGGATCTCGTGGTCGCTCGTTCCGATGGCCGCGTGGAGCGCGTTGGCTTTCCCCTGAAGGTGGCCGGCCGCGTCTGGAACGGTCACATAATGAATGGCAGCCCCGGCCCCCTCGCTCGAGCGATTTTGGAACTGCCGGATAACGTTCGCTGTGCCGTCCGTCGAATGGTCGTCGGCCACGTAAATGTCGAGCCGACCTGCCGGGTAATTCTGCGCAAGGAGGGCTTCCAGACAGCGGGGGAGGTCGTTTTCTTCGTCGCGCGCCGCCACGATTATCGCCACGCGAGGCAATTCGGCCGGGGCCGCGGGAGGCGCCGGGCGATGCAGTGCCGCCACGGCGGACATCATCAGCATGATGCCGGCGTGCAGGCAGACGCAAACCGTGGCGGCGAGTAGGAAGGCGAACGGGATCATAGGGTGCCGGCGGTCCAGCCTTTGGCTCGCAGGAGGGGAAGGGCGCGATCGAGTGCCGGGAGCACCACCTTGTGAGAACGCGCACTCTCATGGAGGACCACGATAGAGCCCGGTTTGATTTTGCTCACGATACGGCCTGCGATCCGATCTATCAGCTTCTCGCGCGAGGGCAGTGACGTCAGAAAGTCGCCCGGCATGAGATCCCACAAGACGAGCCTGCGTCCGCCCTCCCTGCACCACCGGCGCAGCGCCGGTGTAAACCGGCCGTAGGGCGGGCGCACATTCTGGACGGGCTGCCCCGTCAGATCCTCCAGCAGCGCCTCCGCACGTTTGAAGTCGCTCAGTGTTTCTTCTTTTGGTGTTCGCCAAGCGCTGCGGTGTGTCCAGCCGTGGCTTCCAACCTGGTGCCCCGCCTCTACAGCGGCTCGGACGAGATCAGGGAATTGCTCCGCCTGTGATCCGAGAAAGAAGAACGTGGCGCGAATCTCAACCTCGTTCAGGTAGTCGAGGAGCAGCGGTGTGCTTTCCGGATGCGGCCCGTCGTCGAAGGTGAGGTGGAAGCAGGCCCCACCGTCCGCCGAATGGGTGGGGCCGCGCCAGGTAATGTCGCGGAAGAAGGGCGCCGCGAGGCGAGGAACCGTCGTGCCGAGGAGGTCGGTGAGCATCGGTGGAGTTTACCGGACCACCCGCATACCTTTCCACTCGTATTTGCCGAACATGCCGACCCCTTGATGGGGTCATCCGGCAAACCTCAAGTTTACTCTGCCGTCTACTTCAGCAGCGTCAAACGCCGAACCGACGCACTAACCGTCCCGTTGGCCTCCGATTCCATCGTGGCGCGAATCAGATACATCCCGCTCGCCAAATGGGACCCGTCGAAGCGGGCGCTGTGCAGGCCGGGCTCGAACACCTCGTCCGTGATGACGGATACCATGCGCCCCAGAATGTCGTACGCCACCACACGGACCCGGGCGGTCTCCGGAACGACAAACGGGATCGTTGCGGCAGGATTAAACGGATTCGGGTAGCCGTTTCTCAACGCAAAGGACTGCGGCGGCTCGACCTCGATCTCAATCTCCTTGTACCACGTAAGCCCGTTGACAGCCGTGATCTTGATCGTGATGGCGCCGGTTTCGCCAATCGGCGCATCGGCAGGAACGTCGAATATGATCTGTTCCGTCCGGTTGTCCGCCAATCGCACATCGCGTTGCCCTTGGGAACGGATGTCAATCCACTCGGGAGCAGCGAGTACTTCGAGATGCACCTGGCCTCCTTCGATTGCATCCGCATTGACGAACGACAACTCGATTACGTTGCCATTCGAGTCAAAAGGAATGCCATAGGGCACCGGGGCAACGGACTATTTATATTTTGGGCACTGCCGCCTGGGGTGCAAAGGAAGCAGAAAAGAATTAGGGTTAAGCTTCGCATGGTGTCGGTAGAATAATTGTTGTCAGGGTTGTTTTCTGCATTGCTACCGAGTTGGAATGGCAGCCATGTGTCTCAGCCAATCCTGCAGTGGTGGTTTCTCTTCCGGCGTGGGTGCGCGATCAACACCCTGCTCCCAATCACGAATGCAGCACGATACATTTTCGATAGCCATATCGATCAGTGCCGGTTGTTCACGAAGCAGCGTACGAAACCACCTCCAAACAAGAACGGGCCTATGGAACTTGTAGCTGATCTCTGTCCAGCCCGACCCGGATGGGTTCATGCGCCGCTCGCCCCACCACGGTGCCCACGTACCGCCGAGATAGTTGATCACATAACTCGCCCGTGCGGCGTCAGACGGTAGCGATTCATAGGCCTGGTTGGCATCAAGTACATCTTGTGCGCTACTCAAGGCCCCCCAGAGGTCGTTACTTCCGTTGGGGTTGTTTGACACCTCGCACAGGGCGCGGAGCTCCTCCACTAATTCCGGGGTCGCGTCCAAAAGAAGAACCCGAGCGGAATAGTTCGCTAGTTCGTAATCTTTTCTCCAGTTATACAGGTTCTCACGAAAGTACTCTTCACTCCCCCCGATGAGCCACAGGCTGTACAAAGCCGCCCCGGTGTGTACGCCGCTTGAACGGTAGCCATAATGGTCGTTGCTTCCGCCTGCGGCCCATGAGTCGATAACCTCTTTCAAAAGGGGTATGTGGGCGGGATTTCGCGACGCGCCCGCACGAAGAATCATAGGTACGGCATGGCTGCGAGGGCGGTCCCGGGTAAGTACGCTGCGCCTAATCCCCTCCTCTACAGAGACAAGCGTATCCAGCGGCACCTCTTGCGCTGAAGGCGCATAACAGACGAGAGCGGCAAATAGTATGAGTATGAAGCGTGTCATTGGGGGGCTGAGGTCGTGATTGATGAGTCAGTTGTCGGATAAAATCTCCGGGTTGTTCGGAATGCCCGGCCCGCTATCCAATCGGGCATCCATTATTTGATCAGCGTTGAGCCGCTTTGAGGCGCCCCAAGTATCGACTGCATCTGTGCCAGATTTCATGAGGTTCCATGAATCAGCCGAATGGCCCGTAGAATCGGCAGCCGGAAAATCGCCGTTGGTGAGAACATGTCCTATCTCATGCCCGAATGAAAACGGCATCTCGGCGTCGTCGGTGTCAACGGCGCGTTCGTCAATAAAAATGGTGTTCTCAATCCCCTCGACAAACATTCTCCACAAATAGCCAAACCCAGTGCCTCTCACCCCCATACCCAATGTTTCGAAGGGCAACGCAAAGACATCAATGGTTGTCAGATCGTCGTCTGCGTAGTTGAGGGCAAGTGCATGCTCCTCATGAATGTCCCCACCCACCGTTTCTGTGAAATCCAGGGGATTAAACTCTAAATCAAGACGCCTGACATCTACATCTGCCACAGTATTTAGAATCCTTGTAAAGTCGACCCTATCAGGTCCGGCGGTAGCAATAGCGTCAACAAGAACAAGATGCACGGCAGGAGGAAATTGAATGCTATGCTTGTGAGCCGAAGCACTCCAGTCCATCCCAAGTGCAATAATATCGGCTGCAATATTGTCAGCGATTATCTCTTCCGTGTCACCCGAGGTTACATTTGTGATTGAGGCGAACCTGATAACAGAGCCATTTATCCTCGCCTTACCTCTGATCTTTATCAGACCGGCACTGGTTGCCGTTCCATCTACCAGAAGGAGGTTTTCAACAGGTCTTAATTTGGGAACAGTTCCGGAGGTTTCAAATTGAATCCTTGCCTGCGCCCAGTCTTCGGATGCTCGCGCTGTGGCAAGCGAGGCTCTTAGGGCAGGTGTATTGATGTTATCTCGTACTTTGTTATAAACCAACGTACCCGTAAGAATCGTGTCGTCTGTTGGTAGGTTGGGCGGCATTCCAGGAACGCCAACCGGCAACGTCACGGACGCGATTTCGCCAGAAGGATCCGAAACGGCGCCGCGAACGTCCGCACCAAGCTTCACGAGAAGTGTCGGATCCTCGACCGCGCCTGCGTCCATATACTCGTCATCATAGTCCGCGCTCGTATCCTCGCCAACTGTTGGTATGCCATTCGAGACCAATCGAAAATACTGGTCTGATCGATAAACAACATCTGTACCGTCGGTGCCCTCAACGGCGCCATACGTGTACGTACTTGATGGTCCGCCTCCTGCTTCCGTCGTTTGCACCTCAAAGGTTACAGTCTCGCCCGTCGCTATCCCACGCGCCTCTAGTCTGTACGTGTCTGGATCAGGTCCCGTGTCGCGATAAGCCGAGCCGGCAGGCAGATCCTGATTTGTGATGTGGGTGGAAACCCTCAAGCTCGCATCCGGTCCAGTGATCGTAGAGTTATCTGATCGACGAATAAAAGCGACGTTCGGAACCGTACATGAAGGGCCGCCGAGACCGGTACACTCCACGACCTCAGCCAAGAACTGAAAGAGTTCCAGGGGAAAAGGGCACCCGGGCGCAAACCCGCCAATAGCAACGGCCCACTGATCGCCGGATGGTAGAGCATCACCCTCGCCGGGATCGTCTCCGTGGTGTTGTAATTGTATTCGTCGTACAGGCCGCCGCAATTGCGCTGGACGATGTTGGGCGCCGGCCACGTGTGGCTTAGAACATCGTCCGTCCCTGCCAGAACGCCATCTCTGTACACTTCCAGGGTGGGCTGGCCGGCAGGATACGGGCTACCCGCTCGTTGCATCGATCCGTAGAACACGCTCAGAAAGCCGTCGCGTTGCGCGACGAAGCTCACCGTGAAGCCGCCGCCGAATGATTCCGGCGCTTCCACCGTTGCCGAAGATTCACCGAGGTCTACGCTCTCGCGTATCACCACCTGCGCGGATACGGGAAGCGACGCAAGAAAAAGGACCACTACTAGTGCGCCTGTGCTGATTAGTCCACCTAACCGGCTGCGCCTACTCTGTACTCTGTACTCTGTACGTCGATATCAGAATGCATTGACGAGGCCATGGCGGTCTGGGAAGAGGTTCAATCCGTTTGTGACAATAAACCTACAACACGCTCAATGAAGCAAGTGATAAGACGATGTTGTATTTTTAGCACCATAATTCACTCAGCTTTTGAGCATAAGCCGGAATCTGTGCTTTCTGCGGTCGAACCCGTTTAACGCACATTATTGACCGGTTAGAGTCTCTTTATCAACCGGTGCTATTTAGGATTACCTGGCGCTTTCAGTTCTTCAGGGTACTTATTTTTGCCCTGAAATCATCTGCCCGCCGAGCTTCTCAAAACCGTTCTCTCGCCGCAGGGTCGGCTGCACACCGCCTCGTCACAGCCTGCCCTGTCTTCGCGGGGAACCCCAAACCCGACCAACTCCCCGAGATTCTACCGGACCACCTGCCTTCCTTTCCACTCGTATTTGCCAAACACGCCGGCCGCGCCCAGCACCACGATGTAGGGGACGTGCAAAAGCTGCTCGGGAAGGAAGTACGCGAACAGCCAGCGCCGCCCAAAGTGACGGCATGCGGGCCAGAGCAGCGCAGCCTCGGGCACGATCTTCAACCCGAACGCGACGAGCATTGGGAGCCACAGCCCGGCCACGAACGGCAGCGCAAACGCACCCACGAGCAGCCCGAGGTAGAAGAGATAGATCGCCACGAGCATGGCGATCAGCCGTTTGTTGGGGTAGTGTGCGCCCTTCGATGCCCACCGTTTGCGTTGCTGGAAAAACTCCCAGAACGAGTGAATGGGCTCGGTGACTACGGTAGCCGCGTGCGAGGCGCAGAATCGCACGCGGTGGTGTGTGGTGTCGTTGATCTTCTGCATCAGTAGTTCGTCGTCGCCGCTAGTGAGATGGTCGATGCCGCTGAAGCCGCCCAGCCAATCGAACACGTCTTTCCGGTAGGCCACGTTGGCGCCGTTGCAGATCGTAGGCCGGCCTGCGCCGATGGCCCCCGCGCCGACGGCCACGAGGCCGAGGAATTCGAGCGCCTGCATGTGCATCAGCGGGTCGTGGCCGGTGTTGTAGAGCACCGGGCTCGACACAAAAGCAGTAACGGCGTCCACCATCGGGTCGTCGTTGATGTCGTCGAACATGGCTACGGACGTGCGTATCCAGGTGGCGGGTACCAGGCAATCGGCGTCGGTGGTCATGATGATGTCGCCGCGTGCGACGGAGATCCCCTTCTCGATGGCCCGCTTTTTATGCGCCCGCGTGCGCTCGAGGTTCTCTGGCATCTGGAGCAGCTGGAGCTTGCCATCCTGCTCATCCCCCAACTGCGCAATCATGCGGCGAACGACATCGGGCGTATCGTCCTCTGAAAGATCGTCCACCACCATCACCTCAAACCGGCCGGCAGGGTAGTCGTTGGCCAGGATCGACTCGAGGCACGCCTCGATGCAGCAGGACTCGTCGCGGGCAGGCACGATCACCGTAACGAACGGAACGCCGTTGGTTTCTGCCAATAGTGGCCGGTGCGTGACCTTCCGAAACCCCCGCGCAAAGGCACCGATGAGCATGGCGTACCCGGTTCCCAGTACCACAAGGGCAATCCCGAAAACCATCATGAAAGCACAACCGGCTGCGTTACTTCGGATTCGGTTCTTGCTGGGTTTCGCTTGGCTGCCGAACGGAGGCGCAGCCGGGGAAGCAGCGGGAGCCCCACAAACGCCGGCAGCAGGATATTCGCTGCAAAGATGCCCAGCGAGGCGTTGAAGGCGGCGGCCTCCGCCACGCCGAAGGCGCCCAGGAAGAACACGGCGGCGCTCTCGCGGATACCCAGATCGCCAAGCGTAATCGACGGGATGGCGCTCTTCGCGAAGAAAACCAGCACCACGCCGGTATACGCTGTCAGCCAACTTACATCCCCCTGAAATGCGTGGACCATCAAAACGAACTGCGTAGAGAAGATGAGATAGCGGACCGCCGAAAGGCCGAACAACTCCGTGGCATCCCGCACGCTGAAGCGGTTGAGGACGGCGAAGACGTGTCGGATGCGCCGAAACGGGAGCACGGTTTCGAGCAACGCGCGCGCCAGCTTCGGGTGCAGCAGGAGCACTAGCAGGAAGCCGGTGAACAGGATCCCGAGAACGAGCACGGTCATCCACGCCACCGAGTCCACATCGGTGTGGGTGAGGAGGAAATACGGCAGCGCAACCAGCCCGAACACGAGGCAGCATGCCAGCGTGGCTATGCGCTCAGCGAAGGTTAGCGTGGCCGACGCGCCGGGCGAGATGTCGCGGAGGTACAACGCTCGGCCCACATAGTCGCCGATCCTGCCGGGTGTGAGGAGGCCCAGCGGGTAGCCGCTCAGGACGGCCGCCATTGAAGTTTTGAATTTGACATCGGGGGCCAGCTTGCGCACGAGGCGATGCCATCGGAACGCCTCCAGACTAACGTTGAGGGGTACGAGCGCCAACGCTGCCAGCGCCCACAGCGGCCGGGCCTCGCGGGCCGCGTCCATCATGGAGGTCCACTCCACCACGTACACGAGCGCGGCGAGCGCAACGCACGTGAGGACGAGCTTGAGGGCGAAAAGGCGACGAGGCACGGAATCGTGACGTAAAACGCGGAAAGGTACGCGCCCGATTCGGCCAAATACCGGGAGAAAGGTTGAATCAGCGAGGATGGTCGGTAGTGGGATGCGTGCACCTGGAGCTGAAATCCACGGGTGGGCCGCGCGGGCTCGGCTATCTTTCAAGAATCGATTTTTCCTTTATCTCAGCATCTTCTGAATGCCTAGAATCCTCGTCGTCGGAAGCGGAGGACGCGAGCATGCGTTGTTGCACGCCCTCGCCCGGAGTTCCAGCAACCCGGAGCTGCTCTGCGCGTCCGGCAACGCCGGGACGGCTACCCTCGCCGAGGACGTCCCCGTCGCAGCAGACGACATCGATGGCTTGCTCCGGTTGGCCAAAGACCGCGCCGTGGATTTGGTGGTGGTCGGCCCGGAGGTTCCGCTCGTGGAGGGGCTGGCTGATCGGTTAGACGAACTCGGCATTGCGGTCGTTGGGCCGGGTGCCGCCGCCGCACGGCTCGAAGGCAGCAAGGCGTTCGCCAAGGCTTTCATGGAGCGCCACGGCGTGCCGACCGCGGCTAGCCGAACGTTCGGGTTGGATGAGGTGAAAGAGGCGCACGCGTACGTAGCCGAGCAGCCACTGCCTGTGGTGCTCAAAGCCGACGGCCTCGCGGCG
>JADFLK010000387.1 GCA_022564455.1 Bacteroidota bacterium | reverse complement strand
GATGCTCAACCGTGTCGTTTGCGAAAACACAGATGCAGCTTCGTTCATTACGTTTTTCTGGGGCGTGCTTGACCCCGAGTCAGGCCGTTTTACCTACGTGAACGCCGGGCACAACCCACCGCGCCTCGTGCGCCCCGGAGCCGGGTTGGAGCTGCTCGAGTCCGGAGGGCTCATCCTCGGCGTGCTGCCAGATGCGTCGTACGATGAGGGCGACATCCTGATCACCCCAGGCGATGCGCTTGTGCTCTACACGGACGGCGTCACGGAGGCCCGCAACGCCGACGACGAGGAGTACGACGAAACGCGTCTGGACGCCGCTCTTCTGCAGCATTGCGGCTATTCGGCAGATGACTGCCTGAATGCTCTTCGCACCGACGTGGAGGCATTCATTGACGGTAAGCCCTACACCGACGACGTAACAATACTCGTCCTGAAGGCGGTCGCCGTCTAGCGCACGTACGCGATTCGTTGTGCGGATGTGCCGTTCTTGCCAACCACCCGCACAATGTAAACGCCTCCTGCAAGGCCGTGGGGCCGGAAAATGAACGAGTGCGACCCCGCTGAAATGAGACCGTCGTGCAGCGTCGATACACGCCGGCCGAGAAGATCGAAGACCTCTACCGAAATTTGCTGCGTCTCGTCGAGGCGCAGGTTGAGGTGGGTTTCGTCGCGGAAGGGGTTCGGAGTAGCGGGCAGAACCGCAAACGTAGTTGGTGTTTCGTCCTCGATTGCCACCGGATGAGCCGTCACGTAGACCTCGAACATGCGGTCGCTCGCGGAGGTATTTCCACCCAGCCATCCGGCGTTCGGCGCGTCCGATTCGATGCCGCCCAGAACGCGGCCAAGCAGGGTCCGGCCACCCAGTTCTCGAAGTTTGATGACCCCGTTCTCGTATTGTGGCAGCGAAGGCTCCAGAAAGAGCGTCGCGTTGGTTCCCAGCAGCCCCGGAAGTGTAATCGGCAAAACCATCTCGGTAGTAGTTCCGCCGCTGTCGCGCATGATCATGGTCACATCGTCGACGAACGGAACCAGGTCGTCTTCCTTGATCTGCTGGTCCGTCTCGTCGTAGTAGAACTGGCTCATCCCTCCGAGAAAGATGCTGTGCATCAGTTCGGCGCCCGGGTCGGCGTCGTACAGGGGGATGACCGGGCTCGTGTAATGTCCGAACTGCGCCTCAAACTCCGTGTCCACGGTCATGGAGGAGCCGTCGAAGTACACGGGGCTACGGTATGGAAGGTTGATGTCGGTGCGGAATACGCCGCCGAAGAGCGCAAAGCCCTCCGAGCCGTCATCAAGAATGACCGGGCTCAGGTTCCCGTCGCGGCGATGGAGGTTGTCTGCGTCGGAGGTCTCCGTAAAGTTCGAAATAGCCAGCGTGGAGCCGTCGTCATCAATCTCAAACTCCCGGACGGCCTCCGTGTACACCTGCGTGAAACCTGCGAGATACTCGCCGTCGAAGCGGTTGCCGCCTACGAGGTAGTAGGTACCGTCGAAAAGAATCAGGTGCCCACCCGTCACCTTCAGGCGGTCATCGCTAGCCATCTGGCGGATGTGCGGGGAAAGTGGCGTGGCATTCTGGACGGCCGAGATTATCCCTGGCAGGTCAATCGCAGTCAACTCGCCGAAGGTGACTTTCTCACCAGCCGCGTTGCTGTACCCATAGCCACCCAGGATATACAGCGTGTTGCCGTCCTGATGGTGCTGGGCGTTTGTGGTGCGGAGTGGATCGGCCACGGCATCCGAAAGCTCATCCAACGAAGCCGACCACGCCTGATCGGTGCCGGGGTCATAGACGATGATCTCGTTATTCGACATATCGGCAGGGAAAGCCTCGCCACCGAACAGCACGTGAAGCCCGTCTACCCGCCCCGTAACGAACACCCACAGGCCGTTGTGCTCCGCCACGGCCGTCGAGTGGATCGAAGGCGCGTTCGTCGCCGACACCTCCTCGATTTCGAGCGTGAAATACGGGGCCTGGGCCTGCGTTGGGGGCGCAAAGGCAAGCGGTGCAATCAGCAGCGCGATCAGGCAAAAACGGTGAAATGGCATAAACGGAAGAGATTCAATGGAGTTGGTCTTTTTCGACCGGCCGGAAATGTAGAAAAATCAGGCGCACGGCGGATGGAGGGTAGGCGAAATACAGTTATCTGCTGCTGTCAAGAATAGAAGAGAGCAAGACACGGTCGGCCTCCGTAAGCGCAATGCCGCGCCGGGCCATGACGGTCTCGGCGACGCGGAGCGCCTTGTCAAGCTCGTACGTGACATCTGGATCGCCCCACGAAAAGCTCGGAATGTGCCGAGGCGGAAAGCCGCTGGCAAACAGGTTGCAGAACACACCGACGACCGTGCCTGTGTTGAACATCGTGTTGATGGCGCACTTGCTGTGGTCGCCCATGAAAAGCCCGGCAAACTGACGGCCGGAAGGCAGAAAGTCCCCGGCAACGGCATCGAAAACGGAGACCTCGCCGTAGTCGTTTTTAAGGTTGGACGTGTTCGTGTCTGCTCCCAGATTGCACCACCGGCCGATGTAGCTGTTGCCCAGATAGCCGTCATGTGCCTTGTTTGAGTACGAGTGGATGATGCTCTCGTGGACTTCGCCGCCCACCTTGCAACCGGGGCCGATAGCGCTGGCGTCGACGCGCGCGCCTGCTTTAATGAAGCTGTTTTCTCCCAAGAAAACTGGGCCGCGGACTACAGCGTTTTCCTCGACGGTTGCGTGCGGACCAATGTGG
>JADFLK010000033.1 GCA_022564455.1 Bacteroidota bacterium | reverse complement strand
CTCGCGGCTTCTACGCTAATGCAAACGAACCACCGTGCGGAGGTTGTAGGTTTGTTCGGTTCGGGGCGGTATGAAATAACCGTTACGACTCGTGACAAGGTCCAAGGCGGCGCCTACGAACTGTCGGCAGGGCCCCCGCAGGAGGCCATCGTCGTGAACGCCCGGAGTTCCACCCACGAGGACACCCTGGGGGTTCGAGGCGTGCTCCGGGCCGGCAGGTACGAACACAGTTATCTCATAGAAGCCCGCCCCAACGAGCCGGTTATTCTCAGCGTCCACTCCAGAGATTTCACCCCGAAAGTGCACCTGTTGGGGCCGGAAGGGGAAGTTGTAGAGCCTTGGAGTTCTGTAGAGCAGCGCGTGGACGACGATAGCACGCGCGTTACCGTGCTCCGCTTCCGGCCCGGCAGCGAAGCCCCGTATCTCCTCCTCGCCACGTCGAAAGAGCGTGCCGCGCAGGGCTCGTACATCCTCAATCTTGAAACCATCCGGGTTCTTGCCATCCGCACCGATGGCCGTGAAGTGAGTGCAGAGCTCGGCGAGCGAAGCTGGTTCAAGGACGGCAGGTACGTGGACACCTACCGGTTCGACGCTGGAGCAGGGGACCAGGTAGTTATAACTGTTCGCTCGCGGGAGTTTGCGCCGAGGCTGATTCTTCGGCGTGGCGAGCGCGAGGTGGCAACGGCCGAGGGTGGCCAGACGGCGCGCATTGAGCGCACGCTGAGTACGAGTTCGGCGTACGAGTTGGACGTGACCAGCATGGAAGAGGCGGCAGGTGGTTCGTACGTCGTATCTGTGGCCATTGCGCAGCCGGAGGGCCCGAAAACGCAGTCGTTCAACACGGAGGCCCGGCGTGTGGGCACGTCGTTCCGTGACCACCGGTTTGAGATTACCGTCACTTCGGTGAACATCTCGCAACTTTCGGGAGGCCGTGTCCGGGTCCGGCTGGACGTACAGGAGCGGTCGCTTGATTTTGAGGGCGAATGGGATGAGTGGACGCGTCGTGCACGCCATTCGTGGGTTACCGACGATACCGGCCGCCGGTACGATGCGGCGCCCTCGGAAGCACGAGGTGGTGCCGGTGATCTTGTGGCACCCGGTGGAGCCCGCAGCGGCCGCCTCACCTTCTACGGCGCCTCAGCAGGCGATACGCCGAGGAGCATTACGCTGCATTACCCCATCGGAGCGAATCGGGGGACGATCGTATCAGTGCCGATCTCGTTGCGCCGGTAGAACGCGAAGAACTCTCCAAAGGCTAATTTGGTGGCCGTTCGTGCCACACTTGCGTGACGTCTGAGCTGTTAGAACGACTGGCGGTGGGAGAACGGATCGGCGTTTGTTTGGCGGGGAATGCAATGAAAGTAGCCCATGCCCGCCACCATCTACCCTCGAATAACTCCGGCATAGCGCGAGAAGACCCTTCCAGATTTGCCGACTATGGCGTATCCTCCCCGTTTCTGCCTTTCAACCAGCCCTGAAGCCCCGTGGAACTCGCTTCTTTTATGGATCGCCTGGAGCACCGAAATCCAGGCCAGACAGAATTCTTGCAGGCTGTTCGAGAGGTGGCCGAAAAGGTCATCCCGTTTGTTCGGGAACATCCTGAATACGAAAAAGCGCAGATTCTGGAGCGCATCGCAGAGCCCGATCGCGTTATTCATTTTCGCGTTACGTGGGAAGACGACAATGGCGCCATCCACGTCAACCGTGGCTACCGCGTTCAGGCGAACAATGCCATCGGCCCGTACAAGGGCGGGCTGCGTTTCGATCCGTCGGTAACGCTCTCAGTGCTCAAGTTTCTCGCGTTCGAGCAGGTCTTCAAAAACAGCCTGACCACACTCCCGATGGGCGGCGCAAAGGGCGGCAGCGACTTCGACCCGAAGGGCAAGAGCAACGCCGAAGTGATGCGGTTCTGCCAGTCGTTTATGACGGAACTCCAGCGCCACATCGGCGCAGACACGGACATTCCGGCCGGCGATATCGGAGTTGGAGGGCGTGAGATTGGCTTTTTGTTCGGGCAGTACAAGCGCCTCCGAAACGAGTTCACCGGCGTACTTACCGGAAAAGGTGTGGGATGGGGAGGCAGCCTGATTCGTGCCGAGGCCACCGGCTACGGCACGGTCTACTTCGCGCAGGAAATGCTCAAACACAAGGGCGAGAGCATCGAGGGCAAAGGGTGCGTGGTGTCGGGCTCCGGCAACGTCTCGCAATACACGGCAGAGAAGCTGCTGACGCTGGGCGCTACCGTGCTCACCCTCTCAGATCGGTCGGGGATGATTCACTTCAAGGACGGCTTGACGGAAGATCAGCTTGCAGCCGTGATGCACCACAAGAACGAAGTGCGTGGCAAGCTGGTCGATTTTGCCTCAACCAATGGTTTCGCGTTCCATGCCGACAAGAAACCGTGGGAAGTGCCCTGTGATTGTGCGTTCCCCTCGGCCACGCAGAACGAACTGGACGATAATGACGCGAAGACGCTGCTTGACAATGGCTGTGAGGTGGTCAGCGAAGGCGCCAATATGCCGAGTACGCCGGAGGCGGCGCACCGCTTCGAGGAGTCTGGCATCCTCTTCGGGCCGGGCAAAGCGGCTAATGCAGGCGGAGTGGCCACATCCGGGCTGGAGATGAGCCAGAACAGCCTGCGCCTCTCGTGGACGCGCGAGGAAGTGGACGAGAAGCTGCAGCGCATCATGCACTCCATCCACGAAACCTGTGTTCAATACGGCACCGAAAACGGCCGCGTCAATTACGTCACGGGCGCCAACATCGGCGGCTTCGTGAAGGTGGCGGACGCGATGCTGGCCTATGGTGTGATGTGATTTCACCCTTCGACATCCAGGGGCATCGGGGCGCGCGCGGACTCGCTCCTGAGAACACGCTGCCCGCATTCAAGGTGGCGCTGGAGTTGGGCGTCACCACGCTGGAACTCGACACGGTCATCTCAGCCGATCACGAAGTCGTCGTCTCGCACGATCCGTGGTTTTCCAGCCAGATTTGTTCAAAGCCGGATGGAGAGCCCGTCACTCCTGAGGAGGAGCAAGAGCACCTCATCTATCAGATACCCTACGCCGAGGTCGCTCGGTTCGATTGCGGCAAGAGGGGCCACCCGGATTTCCCGCGGCAGCAGCCGCAAGCAGCCGTCAAGCCGCTGCTTCAGGATGTAATTGCTTTTTCGGAGAGCTACGCACAGGAGCACGGCCGTCCGCCGGCTCGGTACAACGTGGAGACGAAGTCGTTGCCGGATGGAGATGGGCGGTTGCACCCTGCGCCGGAGGCGTTTGTGGAGTTAATCTGGAACGTGGTTGAGGAGACGGGCATCGCCGGCCGCTTTATCCTCCAGTCGTTTGACGCCCGAACGCTTCGGGAGGCCAGGGTTCGGGCGCTGCCAATTCAACTCGCATTGCTCATATCACCCGGGTTCCACACGCCCAAAGGGCATTTGCGAAAGGGGCTGGAGGATCTGGGGTTCACGCCCGATATTTACAGTCCGGACTTCCACCTTGTCACGGAGAATGTTGTGGAAATGGCTCACAATCAGGGCATACTCGTCATCCCCTGGACGGTTAACGATGCGGAAGACATGCTTCGACTTCGTGAGATGGGCGTTGATGGGCTGATTACGGACTACCCGGATGTGGCGATAGGTGAGCTGGGGTAATGGTTAGTTGTTGGGTTCTCAGTCCTTCGTTCTCAATGAGTCCAACTGGCGCACTCGGCGGTCACACTCTACTCCGGTGCTCCGTCTTCGGACTACCCTGTCGCAGCAACAGTGACCTTCACGTAATCACGTAATCAAATACCCCTCAGCCAATCTGGTGTACGCCTCGATCTGCTCGACCATCCACGCTTCATCCCGCTCAAGTACTTCAGCAAGGAGCGCAGCCGCAACCGGGGCCGCTTCGATGCTGGCTCGCGCGTCCAGCAAGAGCGACCGCGTGCGGCGTGCGAGCACGTCCTCGACCGTCCGCGCCATCTCGTGGCGGGCAGCCCATACGATTTCACCGGCGAGGAACGGCAGCTTCGGATGGAGCACCTCGGCGTAGCGAAGGTCCTCTTTCAGGATTTCCACAAGCTGTTCGGCGTCGCTTCCATACTCACGGAACTGGCCGAGAGCTTCTGATGCTGCGTGGTAGCCGTGGAGTCGCAGCTCCTCCGTCACCGACGGCTGTTCTTCCAATCCGGCGATGACGGCCGCCTTGTCGATGGTGTCCTCTCCCATTTTTCTGTACGTGGTCCATTTCCCGCCTGCGATGGTGATGAGCCCAGTCTTCGAGATGAGTAGGGCGTGTTCGCGGGAGATGCCTGCTGTTCCGTCTTCGTCTCCGGGGTTGCCGACCAGTGGGCGGAGTCCGGCGAAGGTGCTCAACACGTCGGAAGGCTTGGGGTCCTTGACGAGGTATTTGGCCGCGTGGCGCAACAGGAAATCGAGTTCTTCTTCGAGCGGACGGGGCTCAAGCGAGGGTTCGTCCACCTCCGTATCCGTCGTGCCTACCAGCAACCGATCCTGCCACGGTATGGCAAACAGCACACGCCCGTCGTCGGTTCTAGGAACCATGATGGCCGCGTCGCCAGGGAGGAACTCCCTCGGCAGCACAATGTGCACGCCCTGGCTCACCGTGATCAGATCCGGTGAATCTGCGTCGTCCATTTTGCGAACGGCGTCGGTGAAGACGCCGGTGGCGTTGATGACGGCTCGGGCCAGGATTTCGTGCTCAGCGCCGGTCTCTTCATCGCGCGCTTGCACACCGATGACTTCTCCACGCGGCGCTTTCATCAGCCCTACAACCCGCATGTAGTTGAGCAGGACGGCCCCGTGATCAGCAGCCGTTAGGGCCAGTGTGATGGCGAGGCGCGCATCGTCGAACTGGCCGTCGTAGTAGATGGTGCCACCCCGAAGGCCGTCAGGCTCTAGCGTAGGCAAGTGTTCGAGGACTTCTTCCTTCGTGAGCCGTTCGCTTGGCTCGAAGCCGGCCTTCCCGGCGAGCAGATCGTACATCTTGAGCCCGATGCCGTAGAACGGCCCCTCCCACCACTCGTAGCTGGGCACGACGAACGGCAGGTCGTGGACGAGGTGGGGCGCGTTCTGGAGGAGCAACCCCCGCTCTTTGAGGGCCTCAAGAACCAGCGCCACATTTCCCTGCTGCAGGTAGCGCACGCCGCCGTGTACGAGCTTGGTGCTCCGGCTCGACGTGCCCTTGGCGAAGTCGTGCCCCTCCAGGAGCAGCGTCCGGTAGCCCCGAGAAGCCGCCTCTACCGCACAGCCCAGCCCCGTTGCTCCGCCGCCGATGATGATGAAATCCCACGGATCGGAAGAGCCCTGAAGGGCGGAGAGCATGGTATCTCTGTTCATTGAAGAGGGATCTGAGAGGATTGGAACTAAATTGAGCTTGTATCCTGCAAATCTAGTTGTGGGCTGGCGATGTATTCCTGACAAGGTGAGGCCATTAGAGAATAGTCGACGGCATTGCATCCTGGCCCCAAGTGCCGTATGATTCTTTCCATGAGACTTGGCCTCCCAATCGATTATGTCTATCCCATTCTCCCCCACACGCGTCGATTCGCCCTCTGAAGGCACAGAGGAGCACATTTTCTCGGAAGAACAGAACGAGTTGCTCGAGCCGGCCGGAGGCGACGGAGCCCCCGAAATTGTATCGGATGAGGTGCAGGAGGCTGAAACCGGCAGTGTGGACGAGGTGTCTGTGGAAGATGTCTCCAGTGTAGAACAAATCCGCGAAATTCTTTTTGGGCGCCAGATGAGCGCCTATGAGGAGCGTTTTTCGCTGCTCGAGAAGCGAATCCTGGTGGCCACCGAGGTGCTGCGGCAGGAGACCAGGGAGCGGCTGGGCTCTCTCGATGCCTATATCAGGGAGGAAGTCGACGGGATGGGCCGCCGGATTACACAGGAGCGCGACATACGAACCGTAGCCGTTGAGGAACTGATTGCCTCCGTGCGGCAACACCGCGATGCGCTCGGCAAGCGCATGGATGGTATAGAAGAGGCCACCAACGAGGGCGCAGAGGCGCTGAGTGCGCAGGTACTGAGCGAAGCGACGCGGGCGCGGGAGGCCCTCGAGATGCGCACCGACGACCTCCGTAAGATGCTGGACGAAAACCTCAGCGCGTTGCGGAGCCAGAAAACGGATTACCAGACGCTTGCCACGCTGTTGGCCGACATGGCGGCGCGTCTGAGCCAGGCCGACGGCGAAGGCTGAGGCCCGTTCCATCCACCGAGGCGCCGAGGGGAAGACCAGCCTTGTGCGACGCTAGGAGTCTGTTAGATTTCGGATGATTCTACAGAGGCGGCAGCGTCGGCTCATTTTTCCGGCCTTTATCGCCATGCATCACCACGATGCAGCTCAGAAGATCGAGAAACTGCTCTCAATTTCCCCGTCTGCCTCGTCATGAACTCCTAAGCCCAACAGACTCTTTCCCTAGTCAACTCTCCGGGAAGTAGGATTGGCGCAAATTTTAGCAGTAAGCTTGCGCTATTCCACACCAATGATCCCGCACCGATGATCCCGCTCCAACCGATGCGCGCTCTTCGTTTTGCGCCGGTGATCGCCTTTTTGCTCGGATTCATGAGCGCGGTCCGGGCGCAACTGCCACCACAGTTACTCCGGTTCGAATCCGTTATTGGCGGCGGAAACTACTGGTTCATCGACCTTTACCAGGATCCCGTTGGGTTTCTGTGGGCCGCTACGGAGGGAGGCCTGATACGTTACGACGGCTACACGACGCGGCAATACGAAGCCAACCCCGGCGACCCGAACTCGCTATCGAACAACCTCGTTCGGGCAGTCTCGATGGGGCCCGGTGGCCGCCTCTGGCTCGCACTCGAGGGCCAACTAGGCTATCTCAACCCGGCGTCGGGGGCGTACGAGACTGTAAGCAATGAGCACGTTTGGGATATCGCCGTCGACAGGTCCGGTGGGGTGTGGACGGTCGAAGCAATGGCGGACGGCAGGCACTGGTCCCTTTGGCTACGGGCGCTAGCGGGGACGCGCCGGGAAACTGCTCCGTTCGGCGAGGGCGAGGGCTTCGGGGGGCGGTTTGGACGCGTTCCCCGCCTTGCGACCGACGCTGACGGACACGTATGGATACCGGGCGACGTGCAGGGCCTCGCCCGCGTCTCGCTCCTTGACAACGGTGCACACGCTTTTTCCCGATGGACTCCGAAAGCGTTCGCCGCCGACACCGTCTTTGCCGTCCGGGCCGGGGGCGATGGGAGTGTTTGGGCGCATACGGATCGGGGTTACCACCGGTA
Organism: Bacteroidota bacterium; assembly: GCA_022564455.1. The sequence continues at coordinate 3,338 of JADFLK010000033.1, read as the reverse complement.
CCGGGCTCGTGACGGCAGCTTCGCGCTCGTACTCTCTACAGAGGAGCTACCTGCCGCGGCCCATACGATTCGCGACTTTCTCATAGATCGGCGCGGACTTCTGTGGATTGCGCCGCGATCTGTAAGCGGCGTCTATGTCGCGGACCCGGCGACGGGCGACCATGTCCGCTTCGCGCATCGCACCGACGACCCCACGAGCTTGCCGGACGCCCGCGTGACGAAGCTCTACGAGGACCGGGGAGGCGTGTTATGGTTCGGGACGACGGCCGGGCTCTACAAGGCGACACCGCGCTGGGAAGCGTTCCACACGTATCCCCTTCCGGTATCCGACCTGGCGGCCACGCTCGCCGTCGACCGACGCGGCGGACTCTGGATCGGCTCTCTCTGCGCTCCACTCTATGCCTTCAACCTCGCCGATGCGACGTTCACGGCGGCGGCGGAACGGCTCCCCGGTCTTGACGCGCCCGAATGCCCGATGCGCCTGCTCGAAGACCGCGACGGCCGTTTATGGATCGGCACGTTCGCCCTTGACGGCAGCAGTCAGGGCCTCGTTCGCTACGATCCCGCCACGGAGACGACGACAGTCTACCGGAGCGACCCCAATGACCCGGCGGCGCTCACAAGCCACCGCATCCGCGACCTTCTCGAAGACCACCGGGGCCAGATATGGATCGCAGGGGAGCAAGGACTCGACCGCTACGACCCCGCCGTCGACGGCTTCGTTCACTACGGCCACGACCCCAACGACGCCACCACGCTCGCCGACCCGGTCGTTTGGTCGCTCGCCCAGACGGACGATGGGATGCTGTGGGTAGGGGCCGGAGGGCTCAACCGGCTCGACCCCGAGACGGGCCTCGTCACGCGCTTCCTCCCGGACCCCGATGATCCTGCGGCGCTGCCGTCCGGCGCGATCACATGGATCCACCCCTCCCGCGAGGAGCCCGGCGTCCTCTGGCTCGGCACGTACGATGGCGGCCTCGTTCGCTTCGACATCGCTTCGAGCCGGGTGACCCGATACACCGAGGCCGATGGGCTCCCGGATCACTACGTCAAGGCGGTTCTCGAAGACGAACGCGGCCGCATCTGGGCTCCGACGCAGGAGGGCCTCGCCCGGCTCGACCCCGCCACAGGCGAGATCCGCGTCTTCGACGAGGCCGACGGCCTCCGCAGCCGCGTGTTCGGGCTATACGATGCCGTAATGCTCGCCGACGGCCGCTTCGTGCTCGCCCACCAGGACGCCATCGTCGTCTTCCACCCGGACAGTGTGGAAGCTGCGCCAAATGAGGTCCTGCTCGCCCTAAGCGCCTTCCGCGTTTTCGACCGGGAAGTGCCCATCGCGGCCGTGCCCGAGGCGCCACTCCGGCTTCGCCACGATGACGACTTCTTCTCGTTCGAGTTCACCGCGCTCGACTTTACCGCGCCTGAGCGGACGCACTACGCCTATCGCCTAGACGGGTTCGACGACGACTGGATTGAGAGCGGGACGCGGCGCTACGCGGCCTACACGAACCTTCCGCCGGGACGCTACACGTTCCGCGTGCGTGCGGACGTGGGCGGTGGCTGGGGCGAGCGGGAGTTGGCCGTACCGCTCGTCATCGCCCCCGCATGGTGGCAGACGTGGTGGTTCCGTCTCCTCGCCGGCCTGACGGCCCTCGTCGCACTCGTCGCCGTTGTGCGCATAGCCGCGACCCGCAGGCTGCGCCGCGACCTCCGCGCCCTCGAAGTTGGCCAGAAGCTCCAGGCCGAACGCGAGCGCATCAGCCGGGACCTCCACGACCACGTCGGCGCGCAGCTCTCGACGATCGTCTCCGGCATCGACCTCGCACGGCTGTCCGCGAAGGGCGACGCAGACGGCGGGGCCGGCCATCTCGACCGGCTCGAATCGCTCGCGCGGAGTACGATGACGCAACTGCGCGAGACGATCTGGGCGCTCCATCGCGAAGCCGTCACCATCGAGTCTTTTTACGAGCGGGTCTGCGCGCACGCCCACGAGCGGGCCGCGCTCCGCGCCGACGCGCCCACAATCGAATGCACACTCGAAGCGAGTGAAGCCGAGACCAGGAGGCGGCTCTCGCCCGCGCAGACGCTGCACCTCTACCGAATCGCTCAGGAGGCCATCGGGAATGCGCTGGAGCACGCCGGGGCCGAACGGCTGACGGTGACGGTACGCGTCGAGATGCGCGGCCTCGTGCTGGAGGTGCGTGACGACGGGCGTTTCGAGACATCTGAGGCGGATGGCGTCGATAGCGATGCTTTGCGTGGGTACGGGCTCGAGGGGATGCGCCGCCGCGCCGAGGAACTGGGCGCGAAGTTCACGCTCGACGCCGAGGACGGGACGACAGTGCGTGTGGTGCTCCCTCTTTCCGAGGCGCTTGCCGGCCGACCCCCCGGAGCCGGGGGTTGACGCCGCTGCCAAAGTGCTGCATTCTGCTTTATTCGATTCATCCACACCATGTCCGTACGCCTCGCCCTGGTCGAAGACCAACCCGAAGTCCGCCAGCTTCTTGCCGAGCGCCTCGGCTTCTTCGACGACGTAGAACTCGTATTTACAGCGGCCTCTGCGGAGGTGTTCTTTGAGCGGCTCGATGTGGTCGGCGATCTACCGGAGGTCGTGCTCATGGACATCGAGCTGCCCGGCATGGACGGAATCGCGGCTACGGCCCGGTTCAAGGAGGAGCATCCGCAGCTTGAAGTGTTGATGTTGACGGTCTTCGAGGACGAGGAACGGATTTTTTCGGCCATCAAGGCGGGTGCAAGCGGGTATCTGCTCAAAGACGCAAGCGCAGGACGCATTGTTGGGGCCGTATTGGAAGTGGCCCGAGGTGGTGCGCCCGTCTCGCCGCTCGTCGCGAAGAAGTTGCTCGGCTACGTCCGTGGCGACACCGACGAGGAGAAAGAACTGGACGTCACCGCGCGCGAGCGCGAGGTGCTGGACCTCATCGTGGAGGGCCTGATCGAAGACGCTATCGCCGACCGGCTCTTCATTAGCCCGCATACAGTACGCGGGCATATCAAGAATCTTTACGAAAAGCTCCAGGTGCATAGCCGCGCCGAGGTGGTGCGCGCGGCCTACGAGCGCCGGTTGATCGGCTAGGAGCCTGTTGGCACGTGAACTGCCGTCGCGGGAGGTAGGATGACTTTTTCATCAGACTCCTGGCAACAGGAGAACCCCCGGAACCGGGGGTTGCGGCGAGGGGCGTAAAGGTGGCTTCTTGTGGCGTCACTAGGCATTGTCGTGAAAACCGGATGTACAACACCTAGTTCAGCACGACCTTCCAAACCTCCCAAACGTTATGAACCGCACAATACTAAATACACTTTCAAGCCTCGCATTTGCG
>JADFLK010000386.1 GCA_022564455.1 Bacteroidota bacterium | reverse complement strand
GCGGCGCTGACGGAAGAAACATCGAATTCGACTCCTTTGAAATCGCCCGTGAGGTTGCAGCGCTCCGTGCTCAAGTAGCCGCCGAAGGAACCGCCTCGCTTGCCCCCGGCGACGCCGAGCGTCTGGAAGCCCTCGAGGCCGAACTCGCCGAGAACCGCGCTGAGTTTGAAGGCATTCTCGGTACACTGACCGGAATTCAGACGGCTGTACAAGCATCCGATCGGATTATCCGCACGCACCTTCGCCACGACACGTACGAAACGGCCGAGCTTGAAGCCATCGACACATCGGATACGGAGGTATTGCAGGCGCGCGACATGCTTCTGTTCCTCGCGGCGAACGGCCTTACCCTCTCCGACCTGGACAGCCAGGTGGATGACGTTCGAGGACGCCTGGAATACGGCTACAATCCGGATTTCGACCCACGCTCGATTGTCGGAGATAACTATGGGGACACGTCGGAGCGGATTTACGGGAACGCAGACGTGACCGGCCCGGATGCCAGCCACGGCACCTCGGTAGCGGGTGTCATTGCGGCCGTACGCGGGAATGGCCTCGGTATCGACGGTGTGGCCTCGAACGTGCTCATCATGCCCATCCGTACCGTGCCCAACGGCGATGAGCGCGACAAGGACGTGGCCAATGCCATCCGCTACGCGGTAGACAATGGCGCGCACATCGTCAACATGAGTTTCGGGAAAGGGTACTCTCCGTACAAAGGCGCGGTGGATGAGGCCGTGCGCTACGCCGAGGAGCACGGTGTGCTGCTCGTGCATGCCGCGGGCAACGGTGGAGCCGACCTTGCGACACAGGCCAACTTCCCTAATCGCCTTTTCGACGGTGGCCAGGAAGCCGGCAACTGGCTTGAGGTGGGCGCATCGCGCTGGGACGATGAGCTCGTCGCTTCCTTCAGCAATTACGGCCAGATGCGTGTAGATGTCTTCGCTCCGGGCGCTTCCATCTACAGCCTGAACCCGGAGAACGAGTACGGCAGCCACGACGGCACGAGCCTCGCCGCACCCCTCGTTTCGGGTGTAGCCGCCCTTCTGATGGCCTATTTCCCCGAACTTGACGCAACCGGCGTTCACCGGATTCTGGTTGAATCAGCCGTTCGGCATAGCCAGAATGTGCCGCGTCCCGGCGCCGATGGCGAGACCGTCGGATTCGACCAACTCTCCATTTCCGGAGGCATCATAAATGCCTACGAGGCCGTCCGTTTAGCCGAACGTGCGTCTAACTAGGGCGTATTCGCTGTAAGGCAAAACGACGCCTCTACACGACTTTGCTTGTCTCCTCACTTACCTTGCATTGGTCTTTCCCCTTCAGGATGATGCGTACGTCTTTTCTAGTTCTCGCAAGTGCTGTTTTCGCCCTTTCGGCCTGTAGTTCTACTGGAGACTCCAGCCCGACAATCGGTGGTACGTACACAGGCTCCTACACAAGTTTCACGAACGGCTACCAAGGAACCATTTCCGTAGTGATACCGAACATTGTTTCCGAATCAACGTTTTCCTGGTCAGCCACCGGCAACGTAGATGTAAAGGGGTCCGATTCTCCAGTCTCCATGAGTGGAACGGGTGAGTATGTCTTCCCGGACATCGCATTTACGATTGCGGGTTCCGGGTCGGGCTCCGATCGCACCTTGTTCGGCACCGTTGGTAGCGGCGGTGCATCTATCACTGCATCGCAGACCGCCATCCTTTTGGGTACGGCAACTGAGGAGCGATTCGACGTGACGCGGTAGGTTCGTCGCTCAGGCGTCTTCGAGCCTGATGTCCTTGGCTCTGAGTTGCAACGACGTGCGTCCGTTCCACGTGTTCTCTTCTACGGTGAACGCCAGCTCGATGGGCACGCCACGGCGCACGCTCTGCAAGGCGGTGTCGAGCTGGTCGCCAAGCCCGAAGCCGATGACTGAATAGGAGGGGCTGCCATTCTGCTGAGCCACCCGAAGTTTGAGGTGCCGCTTGTCCGGGCCGACGGCGGCGGGCTGCCCCAGCACTTTCAGATCCCTTCCGAAAAAAGTAGGTCTGGGGTTGTCCGGCCCAAATGGACTGAACTGGTTGAGTATCCGCCAGAAACGGTCGTCGATGGCAGATAGGTCGAGGTGGGCATCCAACTCGATTGCCGGCGTCAGCATATCTTCGTCAACAACATCTGCAATCGCGCTCTGGAGGCGGTCCCGTAGCAACGGAATATTCTCGATAGGAAGGGCCAGGCCGGCGGCAAAATCATGGCCACCAAAGCGTGTCAGCAGGTCAGAGCAAGCGGCCAGAGCATCGTAGATCGACACCCCTTTTATCGACCGCGCTGAGCCCTTCGCTTCGCCGTTTGAATCCGTGGTGAGCAATACCGCCGGCCGATGAAAATGCTCGGCCACGCGGCTGGCCGTGATGCCGATGACGACGTCCTCCGGCCCCACGTCCAGCTTCGCGACGGCTTCGCCGAGGCCCTCAACCTGTTTGACGATCTTGACGTACTCCTTAGACGGGAGCGTGTCGGAGACCTCGACGGAGATACCGGCCTTGAATTGCGTCACGATCTCCTCCAGGTCGACCACGTTGAAGTGACGGTTGAATACGGCGACGACGGCTCCTTGGATCAGCTTGTCGACGATCTGCTCTTCCTTGCCCTCCTCGACCGTTTCGAACTCGACCTTGCCGGTGAGCGTTGGGATCACGTACGGCAGGTCGCTCACCCGCGGCACGACTTCCTTCTCACGGATGCGGATCGCGCGCCGCAGGGCGTTCGCCAACAGGCTCTCGT
>JADFLK010000385.1 GCA_022564455.1 Bacteroidota bacterium | reverse complement strand
AGGTCCGGTGGGAGGCCAATCCGCGGACGAGTGTGTTGGTGGAAGCGGGGCGGCTGGGGTTGGGGAATGGCCTGTTCACCGCGCAACGCGGCGCACTGGAACTCCACCTGATCGAACCCGGCCTGGCGAGCGGCTTCCTCCCCGAAATCGAGTACCGGCTCGACCTCACCACCAGCGACGACAACATCAACGCGCAAAACGGTTCGTTTCTGCGTCAGCGCGGTACGATCCGCAAACCTGTTTTGAACGGCCGCCTGACGCCTATTTTGGGGTTCGAGCAGGAGCGGCGCGAGCAAGACGTTTCGGCAGACAGCGTGGCGCTGGGTTCGTTCGCCTATCTGGCCATTCGCCCGGGGCTGGCGTGGGAGTCGCCTGCGCTGAGCGCGGCGGCGAGTCTGGAGTTTCGGGAGGAGGAGGAACCGCTGGCGGGCGTCCTGCGCAGTTCGGCCTCGGCCACGACCCTCGAAACCAATCTGACATTCCGGCCAGGCAGCTCGTTCACCTCAGAAGCGCGCGTGGCGTACCGCCGCAAGCGGTTCACCGACGCCTTCCGGGCGCAGGGCCGGGAGGACAACGAGAGCGTCGCCATCCGATGGACCAACCGCGCCGCGCCTTTGAATCGGGCCGTGGAGATCAACACCGTCTACGAGGCCCTCACCGAGCGGACGCCGCTTTTGCAGGAGACGTATATCCTCGTCGGGCCGGACCTCGGCGAGTTCGTCTGGCGCGACGGCGAGGGCGAGCCCCGCCCCGGTGAGCCGGACGGCGTGCCGCAGGTGGACGAGTTCTTCCCCGAAACCACGCCGCTCGAAGGCACCTACTCGCGCACCTTTATTCCCTCCGACGAGCTTTTCCCGACCATCGGCGTGCAGGCGCAACTTCGGCTCCGCCTCGACCCCGGCCGTCTCCTCCGTGGCCGGCAGGGCGGTGGGTTTCTCGTGCAGATCCTCCGCAACATCACCACGCAAACCACACTTGATGTACGTGAGCGCAGCACAGAACCTGACATCCGGCAGATCTACCTCCTCAACCCGTCGTTCCTCCAGCAGCGAGAGCCGCGCATCACGGCCGAGGGCGACACGCTGGCTCCGGCCACGATCAGCGGGCGGTTCCGGCTTGGGCAGGAAGTGACGCTGTTTCCCTCACAGCCCAGGTACGGTATTCGCCTTTCGCTCAGTAACCTCACGAGCACGAGCAGGCTGGCCGCCGGGTTGGAGACGCGGCTCGTCCGGACGGGGCGACTGGAGGGCAACGCTACCGTGTCGCGCCGCCTCCGCGTGCGGCTTACCGGCACGGCAGAGCGCAATCAGACCGACAGCGAGACGTTCGTCTCGCGCACGTTCGACATCCGGAGCCTGGGTATCGAGCCGCAGGCCACGCTCACGCTCGGCCCCGCATTTAGCCTCACCGCCGGCGTGGCCTACACCGACAAAACCAACGCTGTCGCCGGAGGTGATAGCGCGTCTGGCGCCACCGTTCTCCGTATTCCCGTCGATGCGCGCATTACGCTGGGCGGGCGGCTGGCGCTCACCCTCCGCGCCGAACGCGCCGACGTAACCATCGCCGGGGCCGACCCGAACGGCCTTACCAGCTTCGAATTGACTGAAGGCCGCGGGCCGGGGATCTCGTACCTCTGGGGCGTAGTGGGGCAGTACACCATCAACTCGTTTCTGCGTGCGTCCATGTTTTACGATGGCCGCGCGCCCGCCGATGCGCCCGTCATCCACACGGTGCGTATGCAGCTTTCGGCGGTTTTCTAAATCGTAGTGCGCAGTGTGAATCGCCCGAAACCTGCAGAACGTAATACGTGATACGGAAGACGCTACAGGTAACTCCGTCGGATTCATTGTCGCGTCACCGTCCGGTTACATTGGGTTAATGCAGGATGGCGAGTTTTGCGCCGTCCTGCAGTGGTCCAAAGGTCGTTCCGATCATGCTGATGTTTTCAACTCCCACACCTTCTTCTCCCTACCCTTCCTTGCATGGTCGGGCAATGCTCCAAAGCATCATCCTTTGCTTTGCGGTTTTTTTGCTTGGAGCCGCGGGCACCACTTCCTTACAGACTTGCAGAGCCCAGTCAGCGGTTGATTTCAGCGGCCTCGCCTACTTCGACTACAGCTACTTGATGAACTCCGCCAACGCCGAAGCCGAGGGCTTCAACACCTTCGATTACCGCCGGATTTACCTCACGACGGACTTCACGCTCTCGGATCAGTTCGACGGGCGAGTCCGCCTCGAAGCACAGGGGAGGGTCTTGACGGAGCAAGGCCGCCCGGCGCCGTTCGTCAAGGATGCCTACATCTCCTGGCACGATCCCATCGGTGACGGCTCACGGCTTCGTTTGGGCGTGCAGCCGCCGCCGCTCTTTGAGCTTTCCGAGCGCACGTGGGGCTACCGCAGCCTCGGCAAAACCATCATGGATCGCGTGAATGCGAATGACTCACGCGACTTTGGCATTCGGGCCGATGTCTCACTTGCGGGCGATGGCGCTGTACGTTTGGCGGGCATGTTTGCGAACGGCAACGGCGTGAATCCCGAGTTCAATCTGGACAGAGGAAAGCACGTGTACGTGCAGATTCAGGCGTTTCCGAACGATGCGCTCCGCTGGTCGGCAGGCACGGACTACATGGTGGTGGATGGTGAGGATGACTTCCGAAAAGGGATACTGAAGGCTTCCGCGTTTTTAGGGACAGCAAACGAGTCCTTCCACGGAGGTGTGGAGACCTTTTACCAGCGCATCACGTACGACGACCTCTTTGCCGATG
>JADFLK010000384.1 GCA_022564455.1 Bacteroidota bacterium | reverse complement strand
ATGAGCAGCGCACCAACGAGCAGTACGCCGGCTGAGAGGACAACCCAGAACCACAATGGGCTCGGAAACGATGCCGGTGGCCCCGGTGGTTGGAGATCCGCTTCGCCCGTCGGCAGCACGGATTGTACGGGCAGTGTAACCGTATTCGAGCGGACGATGCTCGTGTCGCCTCCGGCCATCAACTCGACCATAACGGGGCCGATGACAGCGTCGTCGAGGGCAAAGGTGGTGGCCTCGTACACGATACTATCCACACGTACCGTACCATCGAGCCGGGGCGGAAGCCGTTGGGCTGAAAAAACTTCCGCATCCCCGAACGACAGCAGCGAACCCGCCTCCGGATCACCATCCGGCACTTCCTGGAAGACGACCGAGCTTCCCACGGTGTGTTCAACAGCGATTCGCAATTCAAACCGCTCACCGACGAACACGCTGTCCGCCGAGATGTGCAGCCGGGCTTCCTGCGCAGCAGCGAAAGGCGACATCATCATCCCACATCCCAAAAGCCCAAGCGCAAAGCTTCTCATCGCCGCACCCTGTTCCGTCGTTTGAAGAGCGCCACAAGCGGCTCCACATAGTCGGCGTCGGTGCGGACGGTTACGGTGTCCACGCGCGCTCGTTTTAACGCCGATTGCACGGCGGCCTCTCGGTCGGCGGCGCGTGCCGAGAACGCATTGCGCACGGTTTTGCTGGAGGTGTCCACGAGCACCGGACGGCCCGTTTCGGCGTCCGTCAGTGAAAGCAGGCCCACTTTGGGCAGGGCCTCCTCGCGTGGGTCGAGCAGCCGGATGGCGACCACATCGTGCTTCTGAGCAAGGGTCCGGAGAGCCTTGTCGTAGCCCGTGTCGAGAAAGTCGCTGACGAGGATGACGATGGCCCGCCGGTTCAGCATGTGATGCGCGTGGTCAAGCGCGGCCTTGACGTTCGTTCCTCGCGAAGCGGCCTCATGGACGTACAAATCACGAATGATCCGCAGGACGTGCCGGCGACCCTTTTTCGGTGGTACAAAACGCTCGATCTTGTCCGAAAACAGCAGCAACCCCACCTTGTCGTTGTTGCGGATGGCGGAGAAACCCAGCACCGCGCAGATCTCGGCGGCTACTTCACGCTTGGTCGTCCCGCTCGATCCGAAATCCCCCGAGCCCGAGATGTCCACCATAAGCAGAAGCGTCTGCTCGCGCTCTTCCTCGAACAGCTTGATGTACAGCTCGCCCATCCGCGCCGACACGTTCCAGTCGATGGAGCGCACGTCGTCGCCGATCTGGTAGGGGCGGACCTCCGAGAACTCGATCCCGCGCCCCCGGAACGCCGAGTGGTACTCGCCGCCGAAAACGTTTTCCACCAAACCCTTTGTGCGGATTTCGACGTGGCGGATTTTGCGAAAGAGTTCGCGCGGGATCAAGAGCGGGTAAAAGGTTGGCGGGAAGCAACGAGCGGGAATGAAACGTAAGAGGTTCGTAGCTGGTGCATGGCTACATCCGTTTTAGTACAAATGTTGAGTTAGCCCGGTTTGTAAACAATAGGGCTTGTGCCAATTCTTTGCGCCGCCCTGCAGTCAGATCGCGTCGCCAGGCCGCTACACGATTGTCCTGCATATCGTGAAGGACGGCAAAGCCGGAATCCTGTGCAATGCGCAGAAGCGCTTTATGTGTAAAGGTATGGGGGTGTCCGTGGTCCACCTCGAACCGCTCAATCGTTCTTCGGACGAACCGGCCCCACGTGTGATAGCTATGCACGCGCAACCAACAGCGGCCACCCGGCGCCAGGACTCGGTGGATCTCAGCCAGCACACGGCCGGGGTCTTCGACATGGTCGAGGACGTTGTCCGAAAGAGCGAGATCAAAGGATGCGTCGTCAAACGGAAGCGCTTCTCCCTGAGCCGCAACGTATTCCACTTGCGGATCGCGGAACTGCACGTACTCTTCAACGCTTCCGAAGTAGTCCTCAAGTGGTTCGACTCCGCAGCGCCTGGTACCAGGCAAAAACGTTACGATACCCGCCGGGCCGCTTCCAATTTCAACGACCCGGCTTTCCTCCCCAAGATCGCCGAATGGGGCAAGGTCGGCCTCGACGATTACGGCCATGTTCCGCAAATAGTCTAGCCGGAGCGGCCCCTGATCATTCCACCAGGCGCGCTCATAGGATTGCGCCTTGCGCCACCGATTGACGGCGGCGGTATTTGCGATTGCATCGGATTCTATTCCAGGCATCGAGCGGCGGTGAATTAGGGGCTAGAAGATAGCCGAGCCCATCACAGCACGGGTATCTTGGAGGACATCCAACGTATCGACGCTCGTACTCTTGAGCCTTCCATGCCTGACCGCCGAGACCCGGAATTGCCTGCTCGTTTCGTAGTCCTCGTCTTTCCCGGCTCCAACTGCGATCACGACGCTTACCACGCGGCCAAGCATGTGTTTGGGCAGGAAGCCCGGTTCGTGTGGCACAAGGAGGAGACGCTCGGCGAGGCCGATGTCGTGATCGTGCCCGGCGGGTTCTCCTACGGCGACTACCTTCGTGCAGGTGCCATTGCCCGGTTTTCGCCGGTAATGAAGGATGTGATTCGCTTCGCCAACGACGGCGGGTTGGTGCTGGGCGTGTGCAACGGGTTTCAGGTGTTGTGCGAGGCGGGTTTGCTGCCGGGCGCGATGATGCGCAACGCTTCGTTACGGTTCGTCTGCAAGGATGTGCATCTCCGAGTGGAGAATAAAGCGACGCCGTTTACAAGTGAAGCCGTGGCCGGACAGGTGCTCAACATCCCGATAGCCCCCGGAG
>JADFLK010000383.1 GCA_022564455.1 Bacteroidota bacterium | reverse complement strand
CAGCGAGTGCCTGGCTGGCCGTGCGCAGGGTTCGATGGAGTTCGCGCGTGCGAACGAAGACCCCTCGGCAGACGATTTCCATCACTTCGACGACTCGGCCTACTTCAACAGCGGCAACCGCTTCGAAGGGGGACGGGCCACGTTGCAAGAGCGGTTTAGCAGGTTCTTCCCAGGGCTGGAACTGAATGCTTTTGAAAGTCAGCAAAAAATATCCGACGCTGGCACAACCGGTAACTCCAGGCAGCCGGATTCGGAGGATCTGAACGGCAATCAATCGCTGGATCAGGCTGAGAGACACTTCCGCTACACCGTCCCGCTCGATAGCGCCGGCCTCCGCGCCAGCCCCTTCTTCCAAAACGACATCGTTACAGAATCCGGGCAAATATGGTATGTAATCCGCATTCCTGTACGGAGCGAAGAGCGCGAGGCCATCGGCGGGATCGAGGATTTCTCGTCGATCGAGTTCATGCGGATATGGTCGACCGGGCATGACAGGCCCGCGACCTTGCGGTTCGCCACGCTCGAGATCGTGGGAAGCCGATGGCTCAAGTCGGATAACGTGGGTATTGACGACCGGACTCCCGGAACCATACCACCTCGGATCCCGCCCCGGTTGTTCATTGAAACCATCAACAACGAAGAAAACCCGAACCAGTACGCTACTCCGGTTGGCGCGCTGGTCAGCAGAACACCGGACATCTCCGGAAACCTGATTCGCCAGCGGGAGCAGGCGCTTGTGTTCAGGGTGGAGAACCTGCCGGAAGAGACGAGCCGGGCGATCTACAAGCCGTTTTCCACGAACAGTCATGACCTCACGAAGTATTCGAACCTCCGCATGTTTACCCACGCGGAAGGGTTCGAGGAGCGCGACTCCGTGCGCGTATTCATCCGGCTGGGCGACAACCAAACGGAAGATTACTACGAGTATGAGCAGCCCCTCTACCCCTATGTTATTCCAGACGGACAACAAGTGGATGCCGATAGCCTCTGGCAGACGAATGTGCCCGTAGGCACAGAAACAGTGGATCGCAATTCCATCAATGTCGTGCTCAGCGAGCTGAACCAGTTAAAAGTAGAGCGCGACAACGATCCGTCGATACCCAGAGACGAGCGGTATTCGAATAACAGAACCCCTGAAGGCGCCCCGCCCGGAACCCGAATTACCATTCGCGGCAATCCCTCCATTCAGAGCATAAACACCATAGCCATCGGGATCCGAAATGCGGCGGGCGGAACAACGGCGCCTCTCGAGAACGTGGAAGTATGGTTTAACGAACTGCGCGTATCCGGTTACGACGAAGAGAGAGGTTGGAGTGCGTATGCCCGCGCCACGTTGCAGTTGGCCGATGTTGCGAGTATAAACGCACGTTTCAGCCGGCAAACGGACGGGTTCGGAGAACTGGGAAGCAGCCTGGGCGGCCGCAGCTTTAGCGACAAACAGGACTACAGCGTGCTGGCTACGTTCAATGCTCACAAGTTCTTGCCCGAGCGCTTTGGATGGAGTATGCCCATCTCGCTATCCATTCAACAAAGCCAGAGCACGCCGCGTTATTCGCCGCGCCGGGGCGATATCCGTGTAGAGGAGCTCATTGCCCAGGCGGAGGAAGACCCCGACCTCACACAGGAAGAGCGTCAGGATCACGTCGATCAGATAATAGGCGAAAGCGAGACGTCAACGTTTTCCCGGTCCATCCGCATCCCCCTTTCGAAGAGTGGAAGCCGATCTCCGTGGCTGCGCTATACCATTGACGGCGTGTCGCTGGTGTACACGAACTCCGCTTCTCGCTCGCGGTCGCCTTTCAGCCAGTTCGGAGATTCCGATCGGTGGTCGGCCTCCTTCACCTATCGGCTGTCCGTGCCGCGCGCCCGTTCGGTGCGTCCGTTCTGGTTTGTCGAGAACGTGCCCGTGCTCGGCATTCTGGGCAAGCTGCGCCTCAACTATCTGCCTCAATCGTTTACGTTCAGCGCCGATGCCGACAGATCGGTAACAGACAACAGGGAGCGCCCAATTGACGAGGTGATCAACAACCCGGTTAACCAGGGTGTACCCGAGCGCTTTCTCTACCCGACGCGTCGGGATCATCGGTTCGGGCACGGAAGAACGTTTGACCTCGCCTACAATCCCTTCACGTTCCTTGTGCTCAGTTATCGTTCGGACGTTTCCCAAAGCCTTGACGGTGCCGGCGCTGAGGCAGGGTTCAACCTCTTCGTCCGTGATTCGCTTGGTACGACGAGGGAGTACAACATCAGCAATGAGGAGGCCTTTGCGGCCGGCGGGGTCGCGCGGCAGGACTTTGGTATTCCTGATTCATTAAGTGTTAACGACTTGAGGAATCAGGGATACATCATCCAGGAAATCACCGCGTTGAATGTGCTTCCTCTTGGCGAAGTGCTTGGAGGAGTGTTCAACGGAGAGCGCCAAATCCTTACGAACTCCTACTCGCAGAACGTGACCGGTACCTTCCAGCCGCAATTCGACCGCGTCCAGTTTCTCCGATGGTTCCGCCCACAACCCATCACCTACGGCTCGCAATTCGCGTGGAACTACAGCCAGGAGGTTGATGACACGATTGTTGCCAATGTGAATGCATCGTCAACCATCCGAGGAGGTCTGCGGCTCCAGCCGCGCGAGTTCTGGCGGCTCTTCTCCTTCTACCGAAACATCGAACAAGCTGAACAGCAGGGCAACCGGGGACGTGACGACAACCGCGGCCGAGGCCGTGATGTGCCAACCGATGAAGGCGAACCAACGGACGACGAGCAAGCCGATGAC
>JADFLK010000382.1 GCA_022564455.1 Bacteroidota bacterium | reverse complement strand
GATAAGTTGGCGCAACGCTTCCTGCTCCGACCAGGGGTCGGCCGCACCGTCAACGTGCTGGCCGGAATCGCCCTCAATGGACTCCCAGGAGTCCACAAGCTGGATTTCCGGTGGATCCACAAATACCTGAAGCAACGGCGGCCCGGCCATGTCCTTGCCGACCGGCAGGCCGAACAGCGTGAGAATCGTAGGCGTTACGTTTAGCAGGCTCGCGCCGTTGATGCGTTCGTCGGATTTTATAGCGGGCCCAGCCATGCAGAGGATCCCAAACGCTCGGTGCTCAACGGCCGGGCCGGCAGGAATCTTGGGGATTCCGCGTGGACGAAGTTTATCCGAGTGAAAACCGTGGTCTGAAAGAAGAACGACGGTTGTGTCTTCGCCGGCGAGTTCGAGCAGGCGCGCGAGCATCATATCGTGAAAACGGTATCCGGCATCGATCACTTCCTTGTACAACTCGAAGTCTTCTTCAGGAATGTGTTCCTGGCGCGGGGGATGGTACTTCATGAAGCCGTGCCCGAAGTGGTCGATGGCATCGTAATACACGGCTGTCAGATCCCACTCGGTGTTCTCCATCAACCAGGTCGCCGCAGCGTGGACGCTGGATGCATCCGCTATAATCTTTGCGATGCTGGTGATCCGGCGATCCTCGGTTTGGTCGATCTCGTTCAGGCGTGGAACGAAGGCCCCCAGGTGGGCGCCCGTCAGTTCGGCGGGGTGGACACGGAGAGGAGCCAGCGTTTCTGCAAGCTCGGGTGGGTGGATGGACCCCGGCGCCAGGTTCCACTCGGCGTGCGCAGGCGCCGTTGCCTTGTGGTAGAAGTTTGAGACCATCGCCCCGTTGATGGGCTCCGCCGGGTGGCTGGGCCACCAGCCCACCACGTTCGAACGCAGGCCATTTTGGGATAGGATATTCCAGAGCGCCTTCACCTTTCTGGTGGAGCCCAGGATAGGGCGGATGCCCTGGCCGTTCTCGTTGGGCTGAGTAAAGTGGATGATGCCATGCCTATCCGCCGTATGGCCCGTTGCAATGCTCGTCCAGAGCATCGGCGAGAAGGGCGGATCGAGCGTGGCAATGTTTCCCATTACTCCGCGATTGACCAGGCTCTCCAGCGCAGGCATCTGCCCCGCATCCATTAGCGGGGTAATTACCTTCCAGTCGGCCGCGTCCCAGCCGATAAGGAGAACTTTCTTCGCGAGCCGTTTGGCCATATTGTAAATAGCGGGTTAGCTGTGTTCGCGATGAAGAGAAGGATCTACAGCCTCGGCCATCGCAGACTCGTTCAACGAGCCACCCAGGAATGAGTTTACGCGAGCTGTGGCAGCGGCAGCATCTGCGAGGACGTCTTGATACGCAATGGCAATAAACTCCGACCGCTTTTGCCGAGCGGCCCATGCTTTTGCTTCAGCAACCTGCCGCTCGTATGCACGCCTCAGCACCTCCCGGTCGGCCGAGGTCCGCCCATCGCGGGCCAGCATCGTTGATTGGGATCGGAGAATCTCTTCAATGTCACGCTCCATGAACACGATACGGTAGGCCGGACCCGCCGGGAGATAGCGAAGGAGCGGAGCGACCACCTTCACGGCCATGCCGTCGGCCTCCGGCAGCCAGCTTGAATCTTTGGCCAGCGCCTTTACCCGGTCGTGCTCGTAGTACCCCTTCGGGTTGCTCTCGTCCGCTTCTCGTTTGCCGTCGGTGAAAGCTGTGAGCCCGCCGGCGGTGAGCATCTGCATCATCATGGAGGTCCCGGACCGAGGCAGGCCGGAGACGATGGTGATCGTCAGCTTTTCGAGCACATCGGCAGAAATCGTGGGAGGAGCCGGCTCGGCTTCCTGCTTCGTCTCTTCCGCCCCTTTCGCTTCCTCCTCCGCTTTTTTGGCCTCCAGCTTCTGCTTTATCTCTTCGTACTCCTTGCGCCGCTCCTCTAACCAATCCGTACCGCGGACGGCTCGCCACGCAACCAGGCCGCGGTAGCCGAGCGCTAACAGGCCAAGAGATCCTTCCTTGGGGATATCGTACGGCTTGCTGGGTTGTGGTTTCTCAGATGGTGCCATGATGGAGCAGGAATAGTGCTGAAGACTAGCGGAAGAAGCTGATTCGTGGGGTCTATGATGTCGAGGCAGCGGGCAGGATATACTTCTCCACGAACTCCTCGTGCTCCTGCGCCTTTGCCGCCTCGTCGAGATGCTGGCGATACAGTTGGGTCAGCCAGAAGTGGGCCTTCCGGATCCCTGGCCGCTGCCTGACGGCCACCTCAAGTGCCTGGGCTGCCCGTTCGTGCATGTCCATTCGCATCAGCGCCTCGCCAAGGTGAAGGTGTGCCATGGGGAAGAAATACTTTAGCCCGATGGCGCGGAGGGCCGCATCGGCTGCGGCTTCATTCTTGTCTTGTCGCAGGAATACAAGCGAAAGGCCCCGATGAGCATCCGGGTTGTCGGGGTCGATGGTGAGGGCCTTGTGGAACGAGCGCTCTGCCTCTTCGATCCGCTTGACCTGTACCAGCGCCTCGCCCAGGTTGATATGAAGCGTCGGATGGTAGGGATCGGCCTTCTCCGCGCGAAGGAAGTGTTCGATGGCCGTATCGGTGTTTCCCTTTTGGAGTAGAAGCGTGCCCTCAATCAGATCCAGCCGCGCGTCGGCTGCCGTGTATGCAGGAGGGTCAGAGAGGTCCGTTTCGTCACCCGAGACACCGCCTGCTTTGGCCTTTTCTCGGGCCTCTTTCCGTGCCTCAGATCTTCTCTTTTTGCTATCGTCGGAGAGTTGCCTGAGTTCTCCGAGCATCGTGA
>JADFLK010000381.1 GCA_022564455.1 Bacteroidota bacterium | reverse complement strand
TAAAGGGTAAAAGGATTTGGGATTTGGGATTTGGGATGCCGGAGATCGGGCTTAGGAGGCTGTTGAAATAGTGTCCACAGCACGGAGTGATCTCAATCTCTCCTACGAAACCCCCTCTCCCATGCGGGAGAGGGACGGGGTGAGGGGTATGACGTAAACGACAGCACGCATGATGATTAAATCAACAGCCTCTTACGAAGTACGCAAACTGTATTGCCTGGTTTAGAAGTAGCCCTGCTTCTTGCGGTCTTCCATGGCTGCTTCGGAGCGCTGGTCGTCGTGCCTTCCGCCCCGTTCAGTCTCGCGCGCCGCGGCTACTTCCTGAATGATCTCCTCCATCGTGCTTGCGGACGAAAGCACGGCTCCCGTACACGTAACGTCGCCGATCGTCCGGAAACGAATAGTACGGCGCTCAACCGTCTCTCCCGGCTGCACAGAGACAAACTCCGTGCATGCCAGCAGCGTCCCACGCCGGTAGAACACTTCCCGCTCATGTGCGAAGTAGAGGCTGGGGATGTCGATGTTTTCGAGGGCGATGTACTGCCACACGTCCATCTCCGTCCAGTTGCTGAGTGGGAAAACGCGGAAGTGTTCGCCCACGTTCTTGTGGCCGTTGTAGAGCCTCCACAGTTCGGGGCGTTGGTTTTTCGGATCCCACTGCCCGAAACGGTCGCGGTGGGAGAAGAAGCGTTCCTTGGCCCGAGCCTTCTCTTCGTCTCGCCGCCCGCCGCCGAAAGCCGCGTCGAACCGGTGCTCCTGGATGGCATCGAGCAGCGGAACGATTTGCAAGCCGTTGCGGCTCGCCTCCGGCCCGGTTTCCTCTACAACCCGGCCTTTGTCGATGGCATCCTGAACACTGGCCACGTAGAGTTTCACCCCGAGCTTCTCAACCAACGCATCGCGGAATGCGATCGTTTCGGGGAAGTTGTGCCCCGTATCCACATGCATCAACGGAAACGGGATCGGTGCGGGGTGGAAGGCCTTACGTGCCAGATGGACCATGACAATGGAGTCCTTCCCGCCGGAAAACAGAAGAACCGGGCGCTCGAACTGAGCGGCCACTTCGCGCATCAGGTATATCGCCTCGGCCTCAAGAGCCTTGAGGTGGGAGGTGCGATACAACGTGTCTGAAGATGACATCTAACCTGGAAAACACAGTGGAAATACGACCGGTTAAGCCTGAAATGGTAGCACGCCCTCGTAGGCAAATGCAACTGGCGAGCCTATATCCTTGCGGTCTTTATGAAGAGCTAGAGCCACACGAGCGTGCAGGTTATGACCGTTACAACCATCACGATAATACTTACCGGGAAACCGGCCCGCGCATAGTCTGTGTACCGATACCCCCCAGCACCCATCACCATGAGATTCGTCTGATAACCGACTGGTGTCAGGAAGCTGGCTGCAGAAGCGATGGTTACGGCGACGGCAAATGCCTTCCAATTGGCGCCCAGTTCGGTGGCCACGGCCAGAGCGATGGGCAGCATCAAGACGGCCGAGGCCTTGTTGGTGATGAGTTCGGCGAGGAGATTTGCGGTAACGTAGATGACGACGAGCATCACAACGGGTCCAACAACTCCGGCTACCCCGACAATGCCATGAGCCGCAGCTGCCGCAAGCCCTGTTGATTCGACAGCTTTGCCCAACCCAAGCGCGGCGGCAATCACGAGAATGACCTGAACATCAATGGCCTTCCCGAGCGCCTGCCCACGCAAACAGCCGGTGACGACCACACCCAACGCCGCTGCAAATGTGGCTGTGGCCAAAGGAAGAACACCCGTGGCCACCAGCGCGATCATGGCAAACAGAATGGCCAGCGAAAGAGGTGCACGACGTGCTACGGGGCGGACATAGTCATGCGCCGATACCAGTGCAAAATCGTCCTTTCTGGCCGACAGGCGTTGAAATAAAGCTGGCTTCCCTTCTATTAGCAGCAGGTCGCCCGGCGAAAGCACCACACGTCCCAGGCCGCCTTTCACAGGCGAGCCGCGCCGCTGAATACCGAGAACCACGCCACCGTACTCCTCCCGAAACCCGATTTCCTTGAGGGTCTTTCCTACAAGGTCGGAGTTCGGTGCCACGACAGCCTCCACGAGCGGCAAGTCCGGGCCGCCCGCATCCATCATGGGCGCCTTCCTTTCCAAACCGGCCCGGCGAACAAGTGCATCGTGCGCCTGCACATTTCCGACAAACGTTAGAATATCTTCCGACAGCAACGTGGTTTCGGGCTGAACCTCCTTCACGGTGCTCCCACGCCTGACGCGTGCGAGATAGGCGTGGCCCAAGGTGCGCAGCCCCGCCTCCTCCACTGTCTTTCCGATAAACGGCGCATCCGGTAGCACCGTCAACTCGAACTGGTAATCGCGCACGCGGCCAGGCAAAGACGTGTCGCCTCGATCGGGCAGGAGTTTATGCCCCACGAGCGAGTAATAGGCTGTAACGAGGATGACCGCCGGGATACCAACCCACGTGAGGTCGAAAAAACTGAATCCGGGCAGGCCTTCCGAAAGCAGCAAGCCGTGAACGACCACGTTGGTGCTCGTTCCTATCAGCGTCAGCCATCCGCCCACGATGGCCGCTGTGGAAAGGGGGATGAGCAGCTTCGATGCAGGGATACCCACCACCCGTGCCCACGCCTGCACTCGCGGAATGAGCATTGCAACGATGGGCGTGTTGTTCAGCATACCCGACAGCAGCGCAGTCGGGAGCATCAGTCGGAGCAGCGTGGGCGCCTTACGAGACGAACGTGGCTTGAGCAAGCCGTCGAGGAAACCAAGCGCGCCCGTTC
>JADFLK010000380.1 GCA_022564455.1 Bacteroidota bacterium | reverse complement strand
CCCGTCGATTCGGATCATTCGGAAAGATTCCAGTGCCTCGTGGGAGAGGACGCCGAGACCGGCGAATCAATCACTCTCACTGATGAAGGAGGACCTTTCCGCACTCGGTCGGCTGATACGTTTAGCGCCGTTACCAAAGCCGAGGCGCTCAACCATCCCAACTGGTCGATGGGTGCGAAGGTCACCATCGACTCGGCGACGCTGATGAACAAGGGGCTGGAGGTGATTGAGGCACGCTGGCTGTTTGGGTTGCAGCCCGAGCGCATCAACGTCGTCGTACATCCGCAGTCCATCATCCATTCGTTCGTCACGTTTGTGGATGGCTCGGTGAAGGCGCAGCTCGGCGTGCCGGACATGAAGGTGCCCATCCAGTACGCTCTTACCTTCCCGGATCGCTGGCCCGCGCCGCACGAACGCATCGATTGGGCTACGCTGGGCAGCCTCGATTTTGAGGAGCCCGACTTTGAGCGCTTCCCGTGCCTCCGGTTTGCCTTCGAGGCATTGAATCAGGGCGGTGTAGCTCCCGCTGTTCTCAATGCCGCCAACGAGGCTGCCGTTGAGCTTTTTCTTGCCGAGCACATCGGTTTTATCGACATCCCGCGCCTTATCGAACGCGCGCTTTCCCAAACGCCGAACGAGGATGGAGACGATCTCGAAAGCCTCCTTGCTGCCGATCACGCTGCTCGCAGCATGGTACGTGAGCACGCTAATGTTTTCGCATCCTGAACCATCTACCTCCGGCACGTGAATTGTTGATGGTCCTGGAACGGTAGCCCACCGTTATTCCGTACACAAAAACTTGGACCTCGCCCGTTGATTGCCCAACGCTGATTTCGTTCCCCCCTTTAACGCCGTATGGACGCCGTTCTCAACTTCCTTTCGTATTTCTTCTGGGTTGCGTTAGCACTCGGGATTCTGGTTTTCATCCACGAGCTGGGGCACTTCCTCTTCGCGCGCTTGTTCGGGATGCGCGTTGATGCGTTCTCCATCGGTTTCCCGCCTGTGGTCTGGCGGAAGCAAATCGGCGAGACCGAGTATCGGATAGGCGCCGTGCCGCTCGGCGGCTACGTCAAAATTGCCGGGATGATTGACGAGAGCATGGACACCGACTTTATGGAGTCGGAGCCGAAGCCCGACGAGTTCCGGTCGAAGCCGGTGTGGCAGCGGATCGTGGTGATCTCCGGCGGGGTCGTCTTCAACATGATCTTCGCGTTTCTCATCTTTATCGGGCTGGCGCTGTTCTACGGCAAAGCGTATGTACCCGCCGAGAGTGTGCGGGGCGTCTATGTGGCCGATTCGTCCGTGGCCTATAATATGGGCGTCCGCACCGGCGACCGCATTGTTGGCGTCAACGGTGAGAGGCTGGACCGCTTTGACGACATCCTCTCACCCCAGGCCCTCTCGGCGAATCCTTACTTAATGTCCGTGGAGCGCGGCGGCGACACGCTGACGATGGAAGGGCCGGATCGGCTGGTTTCCGAATTGAGTAGTACGCAGGCCAAGGGCGGGCTCGAAGCTTTTGGCTTTTCGATTGAACCGTCGCAGATTGGAGCGACCGTGCCGGGGTCTCCGGCCGAGGAAGCGGGCCTTCGCGGCGGCGACCGTATCGTGGCAATCGATAGCCAGGATGTGGCGTATTGGGGGGAATTGGTGGCAGCCGTTCAACGAGCGGACGGCGGCTCGATTTTCTTCCGGTGGTCGCGCCCCGACTCCCTCGTTCTGGCCGATGATCCTTCTCCGGTAGCTCAGGAAGGTGGATTTGTATTCTACGAGGCCACACTCACTCCCGAAGAAAAGGGAGATGGCTCTTATGCCATTGGCGTATATCCCGACCCTTCGGCCATTAATGTCGAGCACGAGAGTTATGGCCTGATTGACGGTGTGGAGGCCGGGGTTCACGAAGCGTGGGCGCTCACATCATTTTATGCGGTGTTCGTGGGACGCCTGATCACGGGACGAGAGAACTTCCGGGAGTCTGTTGGCGGGCCGCTCATCATCGCCAAGACCACCAAGGAGGCAGCGGATACCGGGGCGCGTGGCTTCTGGAACATCGTTGCCGTGCTGTCGATTGCCCTCGCCATTTTCAACATCCTCCCAATTCCCGTACTGGACGGTGGGCACCTCGTTTTTCTCATCTACGAGGGCGTCACGCGCCGCGAGCCGAGTGTCAAGTTCCGCATGGTGGTGCAGCAGGTGGGCTTCGTTCTCCTGCTCGCATTGACCGCGTTCACGGGCGTACTCGCGGTATTGCAAAACTCCATGGCGCTTGCCGTTCTGGGAACAGTAGGTGGCTTTCTCGCTCCGGTACTGGTCTCGACTGGCGCAGGCAATCATGTTGTGCTGTTCAGTTATTACCTGCTGCTGAACTTAGCGATACTCGGCATTGCCTGGTATCGGGCGTGGCGAATTCTGAATGTCCTCGGATTCGCGTTTACCTTCGGGGTTGGCACGTATTGGGGCTATGAGTATTACCGGCCGGAATTATTCGCAAGCACCGAACCGTTTCTACTTGCCTTCTTTCTCTTTTACCAGGCAATCGCCATTCTCTTCGCTTTTCGTCAGCCTCCGAAACTTCGCGGCATCGTCGACGGAACCCTCGTATTCGGCACACCGGTAATTGCGTTCGCGCTGCAGTCACAACTTGTCGAAGACACAGAGTTCGGTTTGGGCATCAGCGCCGTTACCGTAGCAGTTTTCTATACCCTGGTTGCAACATGGTTGCAGCGCACTCAGGGCAGGCAGATTCGCCTGCTGATCGAATCATTTATTGCCCTCGCCGTGGCGTTCGCAACCA
>JADFLK010000032.1 GCA_022564455.1 Bacteroidota bacterium | reverse complement strand
AAACCCGTCCTCCGCCTTCTAGTTTCTCCAACCGCTCAATCCGGCCGACTGCTTCGATGATGCCTGTGAACATGCGCGAGTGATTTGAAACGCTCGAAACTACGTGCTGTGGTGGGATGCGCGGGGCTGGGCGATCCGCCAGATCGCCCCCTACGATTTTATCGCCCGCAGAAAACCTCTGAGCAGCACATCCGTCCCCACCTGTTCCCACTCGACATCGGCGAAGGAGACCGGCTCTTCAGCAAACCAATGCGTGAACGCTGGCACACCCTGTCCGATGATGTTTGGCGCCGTGAACACAAACAGCCGATCCACAAGATCCTGCCGAAGCAGTGCTGTTGCCAGGCCAGGCCCGGCTTCAACGAGCACGGATTGGATCGGGCGGCCGAGCCCCTCACCACTGCCGAGGATCTCCAGAACGGCTCGCAGATTGAGGTGGCCCTCAGCCTCCGGCGCTCGAATCACGAAGCCTCCCTTAGATTTCAGTTCGGTTTCATAGGCCGGATTGGCTTCCTCACCGATCACGGCTACGGTTTTAGAGACGTGCTCATCCGAGAACAGCCTGAGCGATGGCGGCAGTTCGCCCGTCCGATCCAGCACGACACGCACGGGCTGCCGACCCTCCAGGTGGCGAACGGTGAGTTGCGGATCGTCGGCCTTCGCCGTTCCTGAGCCGACGAGTACAGCGTCCAACTCTGAGCGCCAGCGATGCACGAGCGTCCGGCTTTCGTGGGACGTTATCGTCAACGGCGCACCATCAGGAGCCGCGATCCTGCCATCCAGTGTCTGCGCGATCTTGAGCGTGACCAGTGGCCGGCCGGTGGCAACATGCTGCACGAAGGCCTCGTTGAGCCGCTTTGCCTCCTTTTCCATCACACCGACGGTCACTTCCACGCCTGCCTCCCGGAGCCGCGCGATCCCGCGCCCGGCAACATTCGAATTCGGATCTTCCATCCCGACAACGACCCGCGAAATCTGCTTTTCAAGAATCAGGTCGGCGCACGGCGGCGTCTTCCCATGGTGGCTGCACGGCTCCAGATTGACGTAGAGCGTGGCTTCGCTCAGCCTCCCACCCAAATCCCGCTCCTCAACATCTTGGAAGGCCTCGGCCTCCGCGTGTGGGCCCCCGAAAAGCCCGTGGAATCCTTCGCCCAAGACGTTCCCATCGCCACCCACAATCACGGAGCCCACCATCGGGTTGGGACTCACGTTGCCTGCACCCTGTTGGGCAAGATCGAGGCAGCGTTGCATCCAAATATCGTGGTTCATTTGAGCTCTCTGAGGTGATCTCTAAGTGCGCCAGATGAATGGCGAGCGTGACGCCCCCCATTATTCCACCCCGTCGATGTTCTGTGGGCGAGCAGCCCTAAACTATCAGCGAACTATCAATCAACTGTCAATTGATAGTTCGCCGCTGCTCCTGTGTTCATCAGAGTCATCAGGAACATCATCCAGTGGTTACCGGGTGAAGTCCGTCGCGGCTTCCCTGGTTCTGCAAGCGGTACTTTGCAAACTATGAACGCCATCCGCTCCGCGCTGACGTGGGCCGCCATTGGCCTGCTGATTCTCCTCTTTTTGCCGTTGATGGCCGTAACGCGACTGTTCGACCGCGACCCGGCGCATTATGCTACGGGCCGGCTGATGCGCAAACTCGGTGGGTTGATTACGAAGGTTAATCCCGCATGGAAAGTCCAGCGAACGGGAACCATCCCTGAGAACATGCGCAACCCGTATGTGGTGGTATGCAACCACCAGTCTACCAGCGACCCGCCGGTGGTTTCGACGCTGCCGTGGGAGATGAAGTGGGTGGGGAAGGCCTCGTTGTTCAAGCTGCCGGTGGTGGGGTGGATGATGAGGCTTGCGGGCGATATCCCAATTGACCGGGGCGACCGCAAAAGCCGCGCCTCCGTACTAGTTAGAGCCCGCGTAGTCCTCGAAAATCGATGTTCGGTGATGCTCATGCCCGAGGGCACGCGCTCGAAGGATGGCCGTGTACGGCAGTATCAGGACGGCGCATTTCGGCTGGCTATCGAGATGGGCCTCCCCGTCCTCCCCATTGCCCTCGACGGCACCGCCTCCATGCTCCCGAAGCACGGCTGGAAGTTCGGCCAGGCCGATCTGCGGCTCCACGTATTTGACCCCGTCCCAACTGTGGGCCTCGCGGTAGCAGATGTAGCCACGCTGCGCGAAAGGGTCCGGCAAACCGTGATCGAGAAGATTGCCGAATGGCGCGGTGTTGCGCCAGAGGAAATAGATGGAAGCCCTGAGCGGGGCGAAAAAGAAGCAAAGAGTACCGAGGTGACTTCAACCCACGTAGCATCCGGTTGATACACCTTCTGCATATCACGTAGCTTTGCTGTGTCCGTGCAAACGTGCGGCACGGTTGCGCAACAACGATGCCCTGTAGCTCAATTGGCAGAGCACCTGACTCTGGATCAGGAGGTTCTAGGTTCGAATCCTAGCAGGGCAACAGTGCAGAAAACCGTCGACGTGAATCGGCGGTCTTTCCTTTTGGATTGGATAGCGCTGCGGTTCAGTACCCTTCCACAACCCGCACCAACGCCTCCACCATCATAGCCGTCGCAAGGAGGGGATCGTCTTCTTTGTTGGGCGCACCTTCAGGATTCGAAAAGTGGCCGTCCTCGTGCTGGTGTTGCGCGATTAATTGGAATAGTTCCGCGCGCCACGGGCCGGGTTCTCCGAGGGCGGCATAGGCCTCAGCGCGAGCAGCAAGGTGGTAGAAAAACATCACGCGGTGCCACTGGCCTGGATCGTCCGTTGGAATGCCTGCCGGTGTCTCCCAATCCGGATGCGCGTGAAGCCAATCGGCGGCCTGCTGAACCACGGTGTCGTCCGGATCCTGACCGACAGCGAGGAGCGCGAGAATGCCGTCAGCAGTCGTCGTGGCATACGTGCGGAAGTATCGCGGCTCGCCATCCTCTCCTGCAACCACACCGCCCTTGTTGACGCCCTCGGCGGTTGGGGAGCCGTAGAAACCGCCGTCGTAGATGGTCGTGTCCGTTGGGATGCCGCCAGGAGGCTGCGGTCTGGAATCATCCGGGTGCTTCTGCACGAAATGCAGGAAAGCCATCGCGTTCAGATAGACGGACGAATCGGCAAGCCCCGCAGCCTGGAGTCCCTGCAACACGCGTCGGGTGTGCGAAAGGTCGACGTGCCCGATCTCTCCGTCTTCCAGATTCGTTTCCCCAAATCCCCACGCTCCATAGGCCAGGTGGTCCGGGCTGATTCCACGCTGCTCGGTGAACTGCTGCCCGGCCAGGTATTCCGACATCCGCCGGACGAACGCCGAGTCTTCCGGCGCGCCGCGCTCAGCAAACACACGTAGCGCATACGCGGTGGCGTAGTTCGGATACTCCAGGACAACGGGATTGGCCAGACCCAACACGCCATCAGCGTTTGTGTGGTCGCGGATGTACTGAAGGCCCCGTTCGATGCCGTCATCGGGAGCGGTGTAAACGTCATCAGGCACCTGAAGCAGTGCATTCATCAAAAAGGGCGTCCACGCCTGCCCACCTCGCAAGAGACCGTGTGTTTCGCTGTGCCATCCACCGTCCGCCGCTTGTTGGCTCCAGAGGTACTCGGCGGCCAGTGCCAGACGATCTGCCGGCGACGGATCGGAGCGATCACATCCCGAAAGACTGCAAACGAGAAAAGCTGCGAGGAAGAATCTGCGCATAGGATGCGGGAATGAAAATGCCGAGGCAGCCTGTGGCCACCTCGGCGGAAGTGAGCATCGCCAATCTATCGATCAGTGATGATGATGGTTGTTGTGTGAATGAAGGCTCTGGTCGCGGTCGGCAGTGAGGGCCAGAATAACCGCCGCTGTGCAGAACACCGGGCTTGTGATGCAGTGGTGGCCGCTCCAGCTTCCATCCTGGTTCTGGATAGAGCCGAACAGATTAACCAGCCGTCCGTGCCAGCGATCCCAGGAGTCGCCTCCTATGATGACCTTCGCTTCGCTGGTCATCATGTACGACAGAAACTCTTCTCCGCCGTTGTTGCCGAAGCCGCTCCAGATTTCCTCGCCGTCAAGCATGTCGTTCGTGGCATCGTTGCGTCGATAGGCATCATAGAGTGCTTCGGCTTCCTCGCGCGATTGTCCCGCCTGGCGGAGAGCATCCACCGTAACCGGCTCGTTTTCGCCTACGGCATCCTGCGCACGGCGAGCTTCTACGGCTGTCGCGCGCTGGCTACTGGATGCCGCGTACAATGCTACACCAGCACCTGCACTCGCATCCATTGTCGCGCCGGCCATGCCGGGGCGCATACGCACATTGCCTTCCTGGTAATTGCGGGAACGTTCGAGGATGTCCTCGTCTATGTCGCGGCCTATTCGCGCGGCGCTCTCAAGCGCCTGGTTCGCCATGGCAGATTGAAGGACCGGCGCCCAGCCGCCATCCGACCACGAGCCATCAGCCGTTTGGCTGCGCTGAATCTTCAGCAAGAGCTTGTCCAGTGCGGACTCAGTTCGGCGTTGCATCCGGCCATCAAGCGACGGAAGAACACCCGTGAAAAACTGCGATACCATGGAGGCGTCGATGTTGCGGCCGAGCTTGACCTGCGGCTGTGTGCCTTCGATATTCGTAATGCGAGGCCCGTCCGCGGGGTACTCTTCAACCAACTCGACGAGGTAATCGAGTGCCCTGGAGACGTTCCGGGCGTACGGCCCGCTCTCTGTAGTACTTCCGGAGCGCATCAGCGCCAACGCAGCGAAGGCCGTGGTTGCAGGATCGATTTGCACAGCGTGGGGATCGCCAATCCCCTGACGTGTGTGGGATCCAGCGCCCCATCCGCCGTTCTCGAACTGCGCGTCAGCGAGCCATTCGAGGCTGGTATGGAGATACTGAGGTAGGGGCTTGACGTCATCCGGGTCGATGCCCGTAAGGACGACAGGTGGGTTGGTAATACCGCCGCCCGTGCCAAATCCGTTACCCGTGGCGGCGGGCGCGCGAAGAAGCGTAAAGGCGAGCAGGAGAACGCCGAGCGGTATGCCAAGGAGGCTACCAGTAGCGAGTAGACGTTTCATGGTCGAGATGAAGTTGCGTGATTGAAAAAGGAGTGCCACGGAACCCCCATCCCGCAGGCTTGCGGGATGGGGTGTCGGCAGCGCGCGCGCCGACGAATGCCCGTGGACAGCAGATCAACGGCGCCTCCGCCCGATCTATTACGTGCTAGAATTTTAGCAGGATATAGCGGGGCTATTTGTCCACTGCCGCGTAAGCACAAGAGCAGGAGGAGGTGTCGGATTGGGGAGGCGCGGCCCGGAGCCGGTCGGACTTAGGGAATCGTATCGAGGCGGATGAGGAATCAAGACCATGTCCTCCATATTTCGAGGCGTCTTGCAGTACTGAGGGATAATGAAAAGGATCGGAGCAATGGGCCGATTTGCGGCCACCGCAGTAGAATCGGCCTAAGTCAGACAACCTCCCAGGATGCTGTTGAAAAACTCCACCTACCTTCCTGCCAAACGGCTGGATTGCCCAATCTCTACGTTGCGAAATACTCAACGAATCACCGATTCCCCTGCGATTTCGCACCTTGATCTCAACCGAGACGCGCTCGTTTCGGCGACAGCCTGCCCCGCGTTGGTGTGCGGAGCACGTAATTCAACAGCCTCCTATGCCGTCCGGCTAGAGGTGGATGGTAGGGTGCGGGTCCAGCGCGTGGCCATTGTGATGTAGGCAGCCGCGCTAGCTGTACTGCTTGGCGACATTTGTTGCCAACTCCTTGTGCGCCTTCTTTAATGCAGTAGGCTCCAGGACCTTCACATCCGAGCCAAACCGGAGGAGCCATCTGGCCACGTAGTCGGGGTTTTCGAAGTGGAACGTGACCTCCGTCGCGCCCTTGGTTTCTTTTGCATGCTCAATGTCCGCGGGGAGGCTGCGTTTGGCCCAACGCCAGGCTCGGTTGTGAAAACGGACGACCATACGCACGTTTTCAGGGTTCTCTCCACGGCCTCGCAAATACTTCTTGAGGTCGAAGCCTTCGGGCGGTTCAAACGTTTCGAAGCGGGTGCGGAGCTTTCGGATGCGGTCCAGGCGGAAGTTGCGGACCTCCTCGCGGAGGTGGTCGAAGGCGATCAGATTCCAGTGGTCGGCGTAGTAAACGAGACCCAACGGGTCCGCCATCCGGGCCGTCTCTTTGTCGCGGCTAGGCGTATAGTAGGTCATTTTTATGCACCGCTGGTGGGCCACGGCTTCCGAAAGTTCAAACCATAAGCCTTCATCCTCACCGATGCTCTGGCGCTGAACCTGCACTTCGTTGTAGGGCGAGAGCACCGTTCGCTCGTGTAGCCGGTCGATGTACTCCTTGATCGTGTCAGGCAGCACGGAACGTATCTTCAGGCGCACTTCATCGGCATCCTGGCGGAGGGACGGATCGGGTTGGAGCTTGGTAAACGCCGTCCCGATGAGCACTGTGGCGGCTTCCCGTGCCGTGAGCATCAGCGGCGGAAGCTGATAGCCTTCCAGAATTTCGTAGCCGCCGCCGTCGGCGTACGTGAGGGGCACGCCGGTATCGGTGAGAGAGCGGAGGTCGCGGAAGATCGTCCGCCGGCTGACACCGAAGTGCTCAGCCAGATCCTTGCTCGTCATGTTCGGTTTGTTTTGCAACAGCAGAACGAGCGCGAACAGACGTTCCGTTTTATGGAGCGAGCGGTCGGGGCGGAAGGGCATGGTATTTCAAGCAGTCGGATGCAAGAAACTACACCTGTTGTGACAACCGAGCGTCACAGGTAACACTACCCCTTTGGATCGGATACGGCCACGATCTCTTTGTCCCTGAAATACGGCCGTCCGAGTAGTTCATAGAGATCAGTGCGTTGAATCGTCAGGTTTGGTAGGGCATCCAGCAACGCAGCAATCTCCTCAGTGATGTCACCGCCTTTTAGTGCGAGGAGGCTCTGCGGCCAACAGTTTTCGGGGATGGAGCCGAGCGGCTCAACCACGCGCTCGAACCACTTCCAGAGGTCGGGG
The DNA here is from genome assembly GCA_022564455.1 of Bacteroidota bacterium. The sequence continues at coordinate 3,807 of JADFLK010000032.1, read as the reverse complement.
AGAGGCGCGGTCGCGCGGGAGACGGCGTAGTGGGCCGAGCCATCCCACTGTTCGGCGCGACCATTCCAGACTTCAAGATTGCTGAGTCCAAGCCTTCTCGCAAACAGGCGGGTGGCCTCCGTTTTCTTCCGCATCGCGTCGATAGCGACGAACTGGACGTTCGGAAAGCGAATGGCAAGAGGGACGGCAGGAAGGCCGCCGCCCGTCCCGAAATCGACGACGGTGGCCCCATCGGGCAAGCCACGATGAGCTAGCGCCAGCGAATGAATCAGGTGCCGTTCCTCGGTATCCGGAATGGTGCTCGACGCAACCAGATTGACCCGCTTGTTGATCCGTGCTAACTCCTCTGCGAATGCATCGAGTTGTTCTCGTTGCGCGGGCGAGAGGTCGTCGAGGGGGTTCCACATGTGTAAAGCCAGGCAGCAAAATAGGGAGGGAGGTAGATAGGGGCGTCAAATCACCACCGGTTCCTCCCTCTCATTTGCATCATCTGGATCCCTACTGGCTACCTGGCTATTATCTACCTGCCTCCTCTTCAACAGCACCATCAGCACCGAAATGTCCGCCGGGCTGACACCGGAGATGCGCGAGGCCTGCCCCAGTGTGTCCGGGCGGATCTTCGAGAGTTTCTCGCGGGCCTCCAGCGAAATGGCCTGCACCGACTGGAAGTCGAACGAGCCGGGAACGCGCCACCGCTCCAGACCTTTCATTTTCTCCACCAACTCGCGCTCGCGCTCCAGATAGCCCGCGTACTTCAGTTCTACCTCGGCCAATTCCTCGACGGGCTCCACACCGGCAATGGGAATGGCGAGGTCGTTCAGACCGGCTGCATCTAACAGATCAGCAAGGTTTACTTCCGGCCGAAGGGCCAGCTTCGCCAGTCGCGTGCTAGTTGCAATGGGCTTTGTTTCAATCGACTCAAAGTATGTGTTGATCTGCTCTGGCCTGGCAGAATTGCCGCGTAGTCGGCCAAGGGTTTCGCCGAGCGCGGATTCCTTTTTCTCGAACCTGTCCAGCCGCTCCCGCGTGGCGAGGCCCAGGTCGTAGCCAAGGCGGGTGAGGCGGCGATCGGCATTGTCCTGGCGGAGGAGCAGGCGATGCTCGGCGCGCGAGGTAAACATGCGGTAAGGTTCGTCGGTGCCCTTCGCTACGAGGTCGTCGATGAGGACCCCGATGTACGCCTGGTCGCGGCGGAGGACCAGGGGTTCCTCGCTACCGAGTTTCCGCACGGCGTTGATACCCGCCATCAAGCCCTGAGCGGCAGCCTCCTCGTAGCCCGTGGTCCCGTTAATCTGCCCGGCGAAAAAGAGACCCTCAACGTTCTTGGTTTCGAGCGAGTACCGTACCTGGTGGGGTGGGAAGTAGTCGTATTCGATGGCATAGCCCGGCCGGAGCAGGTGGACCATTTCAAGCCCGGGGACTTGGCGCAAAGCCGCAAGTTGGACTTCCTCCGCCAGCGATGTCGAGAAGCCGTTGACGTAGATCTCGTACGTGTTCAGGCCTTCTGGCTCGAGGAAAAGTTGGTGTCTGTTCTTGTCGGCGAAGCGGTCAATTTTGTCCTCAATGGACGGGCAGTAGCGCGGACCCTGCCCCTTAATCCGCCCGGCGAACATCGGGCTATCGGCAAAACCGGTTCGGAGCGTCTCGTGGACGGATGTGTTGGTGTACGTCAGCCAGCATGAGACCGTGTCGGTCGGAAGTGCGTCGGTCAGGAACGAGAACGGGCGCGGCTCCGGGTCGCCGGGTTGCTCCTCGCACACACTGTAGTCGATCGTGCGCCCATCAATACGGGGTGGCGTACCCGTTTTCAGCCGCCCGACTTCAAAGCCCAGCTTCTCCAGACTCGCGGTAATGCCCACGGCTGCACGTTCACCGGCACGTCCTCCGCCGTACGTGCGGCGCCCGATGTGGATGGTTCCGTTCAGGAAAGTGCCGTTCGTGAGAATGACGCACGGGGCGTTGAAGGTCTGCTCCGTCTGCGTGCGGATACCCGTTACACGCCCGTCCTCGGAAAGAATTTCCGTGGCCATATCCTGGCGAAGGAACAGGTTGGGGAGGGCCTCTAGTTCTTCGCGCACGGCAGCCGCGTACGCCATGCGGTCGCTCTGGCAACGCGGACTCCAGACCGCGGGGCCTTTCCGCCGGTTGAGCATCCGAAACTGGATGCCCGTCCGATCAGCGATCTTCCCCATCAACCCGCCCAGTGCGTCGATCTCGCGGACAATCTGGCCCTTCCCGATACCGCCAATCGCTGGATTGCACGACATCTGCCCAATGGCCTGCAAGCTCATCGTGATGAGCAATGTCTTTGCCCCCATCCGCGCAGAAGCATGGGCAGCCTCAGCGCCGGCGTGGCCGCCGCCTACTACGATGACGTCGAATTGAGCAGAGTTAGTTAGCATTGTCAACGGGCCTTGCGTCCAGGTGTGATCAACGGAATAGGCTTGTTTCTTTTTAGGCGGTATATGCGGAAGTCGCCGTCGAGAGTGAAGACCGAACTTTCGCCCTGTTCAGCCATACAGACTAAGCATGCGTCGGCGAAGGACATGGGAACGTTGGCATAGCGTTGCATTAAGGTGTGGATGCGGGAATCGAAAGTGAGATATGAAAAAGAGCAGACGATGCGATTACTCTGGAGAAGTTCGATGAGTTGGCCAGGCCCGTTGCTAAGACGACGGACCAGGAAGAACGCCTCTGTAAGGACGGCCTCGCACGTATGAAACGGCGAAGAAAGCAGGCCAGCTTGCTCCGTAGACCACGCATGAAAGGCGTCGCGGCGATCGAGTAGGGCTACCAGAGGCCCGGTGTCAAGGAGGATGGTCACTCGCCGAACCCTTCCATATACTTGGGGTTCGTCGAGAGATCACCCGGTCCCTCCAGCGATCCGATGAGGTGCTCGATGCCGTCGAGGAAGGAACCCTCAGGAGCCTTCAGCGGCTCCTCGTCGTCGAGCGCCTCGTCGACAAGATGCATGATGGCTTCTTTGGCCGACATGCCCTCGCGCGCAGCGAGGCGTTTGATCTTTTGCTTTTGCGCCGGGGTCAGCTTCATCCCGAACCAACGGATTTCGGACGTTGACATGGTGTTGGGGTGGAAGGAGAGGCTACAACCCCATTCTATGGAAATGGTTGCAACGCTTTGATCTACGTTGCAACGTGTGGATTTCTTCGTGCTCGAATAGTTTGAAGAGAGATGGGCGGCTCCCCGCAATGCTGCGGGGAGCCGCCCGTGTTGATCAAGTGAGAAGCTTTCCTCAAGGAGATTCTTCATCCCGCGTTGCGGGATTCAGGATGACGACGCAGTGCGTCTTCATTTCAGCAGCGTCACACCAATCGCGTCGCTGAAGGTCTCTCCATTCACACGCACGATGTACATGCCGCTCGAAAGACCGGCGCCGTCAATCGTGATGTTCTTAGCCTGGTTGGTTCCAACCCTCCCGTCGAAAAGTACCGTTACGCGTTGGCCCAGCATGTTGTAAAGCTCTGCCGTTACGTGCTGCACCTGGGCAACTGTAAGCGTGAACTGGCTCTGTGGGTTGAACGGGTTCGGGTAGGCGCTTGAAAGCACATGCGATTCTGGGGTTTCTGCCGACGGCTCGACCGCAACGATTACACCCAACGAAATGGTCGATCCGCCAGGACCATCGATGGTGTTCGTGAAGGCCCCTTCGTTGCCGGCTGAAAATCCAGTTGTAACGAGGATGTACTGAGTACCTGCAGTTAGGGCAACTGCATCGATGTCCGATGTGCCGATCCCGCCATCCCCGTCGTCATCTCCAGTGACACAGTTTGTTAATGGATTGAGAGG
>JADFLK010000379.1 GCA_022564455.1 Bacteroidota bacterium | reverse complement strand
GCGGCGGGGCCATTCTGGCACTCATCGAGGGCAAGGCGCTGCCGGGCCTTGCGGCACTGGAGTAATATGCAACCCCTCCCTTTCCAAGGGAGGGGGCCGAGCGGAGCGAGGTCGGAGGGTTTATACCAGCCTGCTTCACACCCCCACCCCGCTGCGCGGGGAGCCCCCTGGAGGGGGCGGTTTTGATTAGATAACACGACCTGCTTCGTAGGTTGAGACAAAACTGAGAACAACCACCATGCAAACCCCCGACTCCCTCACCACGCAAAACCAGCCGATCGATCTGCTCGACGCTTCGTTCTGGTCGACCTTCGGCATTGGCCTCGGCAAGGTCGCGCTGATCATCGGCCTCGCGGTTGTTGTGCTTGCGCTCGCTAGGCGGCTCAAGGCGCGATGGGTGCGTAGCGTGCAAGAGCTGCCCACGCTCGACAAAAAGCGCCAGCGCGTTCTCACAGTCGCCGACCTGATGGGGTCGATCACGAAATACGCCGTTTGGACCGTTACCGTCATCCTGGTCATCGGTGAGCTCGGCATCAACATCGCACCGCTTCTGGCGGGCGCCGGAATCGCGGGCCTCGCCATCGGATTCGGCGCGCAGACGCTCGTCCGGGACATCATTTCGGGCTTCTTCCTGCTTTTCGACGACACCATCGGCATAGGCGATCGCATCTCGTTTGGCGGTGAAACCGGCACGGTGGAGTATCTCGGCCTGCGGCTCATCAAGGTGCGCAAGTTCGACGGCGAATTGGTAATGATCCCGGCGGGCGAACTCCGCACGTTCGGCAACCACAGCATCGGGTACTCGCGGGTCATCGTCAACGTCAGCCTTTCGTACGATCAGGACATCAACCACTCGCTTGAGGCGCTCAACTCCGTCGCTCAGCAGTGGGCAAAGATGGAGGAGATTAGCGAGATTCTGGTAGACGATGAACCCCAGGTGCAGGGCGTGGTGGATCTCAGCGAGAGAGGACCGACCGTCCGCGTGGTGGCACAGGTACAACCCGGCGAGCAGTTCCAGGCCGAGCGCCTCCTCCGCCTCCTCATCAAGCAGCGGTTCGACCAGTTGGGCATTGAGATGCAGGTGCCCAGGAGCACGGTGTACTTCCGCCAGATGGGAAGTGGGGGAAGTGGGGAAGCACCCTCCGAGACTTAGCGGTGTACCAATTCCAACAAACCAACCGCTACTTCGCGCAGATCGCAGGCGGGCTTGAGGAAACCGGCGTCCTCGAATTGGCAGAGTTGGGCGCCACGGACATCACGCCCAGTTATCGGGGGATGTACTTCAACGCGGATGCGGCGGCGCTGTACCGAATCAACTACCGGACGCGCCTGGTTACGCGCGTGCTGGCACCGCTCCTCACGTTCGATTGCCACAGCGACAAATACCTCTACCAGACGGCCCGCGATATTAACTGGGCGGATTTCATGGCTCCGGACAGCACGTTCGCAGTCTTCGCCACGGTGGCAAACAGCAAGATCAACCATTCGAAGTTCGCCGCGCTGCGCCTGAAGGACGCCATCGTCGACCAGTTCAGGGACGCAACGGGCAAGCGCCCAAGTATCGACACGCGCAACCCGGACGTGTGGCTGAACCTGCGGATCAAGAACGACCAGGCTGTCATCAGTCTGGATACCTCCGGCGGTTCGCTGCACCGGCGTGGCTACCGAACGGCCTCGGTGGAAGCACCGATGCAGGAAACCGTAGCCGCCGCAGCGATTCGCTTTTCGGGCTGGGATGGTGAGACGCCCCTCGTCGATCCCATGTGCGGCTCGGGGACGCTGCTCTGCGAGGCCCTCATGCACCACGCGCGAATCCCGGCTGGCTACCTGCGCTCGTCGTTCGGGTTTGAGCGGCTACCCGACTTTGACCTCTCGGTCTGGCAGTCGGAGAAGTCCATCGCGGATCAGGAGATCCGTTCTCCCGGAGACGGCCTCATTACAGGCAGCGATATCGATCCCGAGGCCGTGGTTGCTACGAGAAAGAATCTCCGCGCCCTGCCCGGGGGCGACGCGATCCGCACGCGGCAAGCCGACTTCCGAAAGCTCGAACCCATCAACGGCGCGACCATCATCTGCAATCCGCCGTACGGCCTCCGCATGGACCGGGGCGAAGACATGGCCGCTTTCTACAAATCTCTCGGCGACTTCCTCAAGCAGCGCTGCACGGACTCGACAGCCTACATCTACTTCGGCAAGCGCGAGTGGATCAAGAAGCTCGGCCTCCGCACCACGTGGAAAAAACCCCTCGTCAACGGCGCGCTGGACGGGCGGCTGGTGAAGGTGGAGGTGTATTGATTGTAGTGGCGGGATTCGATTCACTCTCGTAGTATTGCATGCCTCTCACCAACTTTAGCCATGCGCATCAGCACTTAAGCACCTGTTAATCAGGATCAATAGTGAGTAGGACTCAATTCCTTCCACCTGGAAACGACCCTAGAAATGACTACAACCGGAGACTTCCACGAGACAAGTGAACTTAGACCTTCGGAACGGGCGGAATCGAAAGACGTGCACAAAGATCGAAATTCGGGCGTAGTCATAACCGGCGTAGACATTCCGTTTGGAGACCTCGTACGGCTGTATGTCAAGATGGCACTTGCAGCAATTCCTGTGCTACTAATACTTGCACTGCTCGTGTTCGTCCTTGTTGCTCTCGTCACTGGGGTTTAGATCAGCGTCCAAACTTCATGCGATAGCCCCTCGTCAACGGCGCGCTGGACGGGTGGCTGGTGAAGGTGGAGGTGTATTTAGGTGACTCTAGTCTTCCCATGCCATAATTTCTGCGATCATATCTATCAAAAACGTATCAGG
>JADFLK010000378.1 GCA_022564455.1 Bacteroidota bacterium | reverse complement strand
TCCGTCCGAGATCCCATTCATAGTGGTGATCGACTTTGTTCGGTCCTCTTCCGCGTTTACGTAATGCACTCTCGGTTGTCTTGACCTGAAGAGAGACAGCCGCTGCGCCGTCTGGAAGACTGACGAGAATGTCTACAAAAGGAGCGTTGCCATGAGTAACAGCTGCAGGCAGCCCCTGATGCGCGAGACGTGAGGCGACGAAGTAGGTGCCTGCAGCACCGGTCAATGCTGATGCTCTAGCCATAAAACGGTTCAGGATGGTGCGGTTAGTAGCAGCACGAGAGCTAGTGGTATTCCCCGGAGGATTGCGACGAGGGTATCTCGGCATTCATCGCAAATCCACTCCCCATCGCATACCGCCCCGGAATCGAAACCGGCAGCCGCCCCGTCGCTGGCTTGCGGCCCATCATCACGCCCACAGCCGCGGTAGCGCTTCTGCGCGAAGGATCGTAAGCAATGAGCAGCGCGTCGGGTACGGGCAGGTCCATCGCCGCATAAGGATTGCCGAAGAGGGCGAGTACGACCGGCGTTCCCGATTGGAGGACGGCCTCGGCGAGTAGCATCTGGCTTCTGCTCATTCCCGTACCGGCTCCTTGCCGCACTTTCAGGTGCAACGCCAGCACGACGACATCTGCCCATCGCACGCTCGCAAGCACGGCTGACTGTCCTCCACCCCGGTGGCTTCGCAGCGTGGTAAGTGATTGGAGGTCGCGCTCCAGCCGCGTCATTGCTGCCAAGGTACCGGACGTGGACTGGTTGGCCAGCTGGACCAGCGCCACGCGCGACCCGACTTCAATGGGCAACGCAGAGCCGCCCTCTAGCAGGGTGATAGACGCATCTGCTATTGCCTGCGCAACGCGGGCGCCATTCACTTCGACGAGCATGGCTTCGAGCCTTCCGGCGCTCTCCACGCGGTTTCTGTGGAGCCCCAACCGCGCTTTCGCGCGCAAAATGCGCAGCACCGACTGGTCGATGCGGGCTTTGCTAATCGTTCCATTTCGGACGGCGTCATGAATCACCCGGATGCCCCGGCGCGGATCGTAGGTGTTGAGAATCAGGTCCGCTCCCGCCTGAATTGGGCGCAGCATCCGCTGCGAGAACGAGTAGCGGCTCGTGAGCGCACCCATGTGGATAGCGTCGGTCGTCACGATGCCGTCGTAGCCGAGCGAATCCCTGAGCACATCGGCGATGGCGCGGCGGCTGAACGTGGCAGGGATCTCGGATTCATCCAGCCCGCGCACCCAGAGGTGTGCCGTCATCACCAGTCCAGGCCGTTCGGCGAGCGCAACCTTGTACGGGGCCAACTCCGTTTTGAGTAGATCCTCCCACGTGCCTGGCACCGTACCGAATCTCACGTGCGTGTCGATGTTTGTACTGCCGTGCCCCGGGTAGTGCTTGAGCGTCGCCAGGGTGCCGTGGCGCTGCGCCCCTCGTGTGTACGCCGCGGCCAACCGCCCCACCAACGCAGGGTCTTCGCCGAACGACCGGGTGTTGATGATGGGGTTCGCCGGGTTGTCGTTCACGTCGGCGACCGGCGCAAAAAGCACGTTCACGCCCGTAGCGCGTGCCTCCATGGCCGTTACAGCCCCGGCAGCTTCGGCGAGGAGATCGCTGGCCGCTGCCCCAAGCGCCATGCTGGCGGGCAATTCGGCGAAGTTGTTGGAGGGCTGCCCGACGCCCTGCTCGTAGTCAGCGGTGAAGAAAAGCGGCACTCTCGCCACGCGCTGGAGACGGTTCGTGTGGCTCAGCACGGTGCGCGGCGACATACTCCTCGACACGTGAAAACCGCCCACTCCCCAGTCACGCGCTACTTGTTCCAGAGTCCGCGCGCCAACCAGCCAACTCGCCTTCAAGTCGACGACAAACAACTGTCCGATTTTTTCCTCCAGCGAAAGGGTGGCGAGCACCGAATCCGCCCAGCGGCTCGCCTCTGCATCGGAGGGCACAATCCGCTCGGGCACAAGGCCAACGTACGGTGCAAGCAACGAATCGAGCGCGGCCTGCCGTTCGGCTGACAGACGTGCAGCGACCTCCACGAGTGTCTCCACCTCTTCAACCGGCTCACTCTCCTCCAGAACAGCCATGCCAGGCATGATCCACACTGCTCCAACGAGCACAGCAACGCCCACGAAACTGAAGACTATCACCGGAATCCGAAAACGCATGAGGAAGGTGCAGGGTATCTTCGGCGCGGATTGTCAGCGGCTCGTGCCGCCGGGAGGCCACAGAAACATAACGCAACGTTGACGTTGCAGATCCAGCGCCACGCTCCATGAGACTGTTGGAATACGTCATCCTGCCTGCGGCGGCGTCTCTCGGCCGATCTCTTCGCCCCCCGCAGTACTGTGGGGCCGAATCACCGATGCGACTACGATCTCGCGCCCTGATCTCAACCGAGATGCGCTCGTCTCTGCGATAGCCTGCCCCGCGCTCGTTGCGGGGAGCACGTAATTCAACAGCCTCCCATGATAAACCGTCTACGCCGTGAATGGCAAACGTTTCTGGCGGGAGCACGGAAACTGGACCGCCAGATGGTGGTGGTGCTCGTGGCGGCCGTGGCGCTCGTGTTCCTTCAGTTGCAGTTCGGCAACCGCCGCTTTTTCTGGGATCACATTTCAGACGCTGTCGATCCGGCCAATCAGGAGCTCTTCGCGTGGATCTGGTGGTTCGGGATTCAGGGAATCACCGGCTTCGTCATCCCCATCCTCATCCTGACGCTCGGCTTCAAGCGGAAACCTTCCGAGATCGGCCTCGGCCTCGGAGACTGGAAGCTCGCCTCCACCCTCGCGCTCGCCTACGCCGTACATGTCATCATCG
>JADFLK010000031.1 GCA_022564455.1 Bacteroidota bacterium | reverse complement strand
CACGGTAGGCCGCGACTCGTCGTTGAAACTGGTCAGGGATGCCTACGCGGGCGACCGCCTGATTGGTGTGGCGGCGCAGAAGCAGGTCGAGACCGAAAACCCGGCGCCGGACGACCTCTACCGCACCGGCACGGCCGCGAGCATCCTGAAGCTCATCAAGATGCCGGACGGCTCCGTGAGCATTGTGATTCAGGGGAAGCGCCGCTTTGAGGTGGTGGAATACACGCAGACCGACCCCTACCTCCGCGCCAAGATCAACTCGATTGACGAAACGGCGGGCGAAGACACCGCCGAGCTGGAGGGACGCGTACGCTCGATCAAAGAGCTGGCGATCCAGATCGTGAGCATGTCGCCCAACCTCCCGAGCGAAGCCGCATATGCGATCCAGAACATTGAAAGCCCGGGCTTCCTGATCCACTTCATCGCGTCGAACCTGCAGATTGACGTGCAGAAGAAGCAGGAGCTCCTCGAAATGCGCCCGCTGGTGGACCGCGCGGAAAAAGTACTGGAGCACCTCCAGCAGGAAATACGCGTCCTCCAGATCTCGGAGGAGATCCGCTCGAAGGTGAAGACGGATGTGGACCAGCAGCAGCGCGAATTTCTCCTTCGCCAGCAGATGAAAGCGATTCAGGAGGAGTTGGGCGAGACCGAGGGCTCAGCCGCCGAGGCCGACGAGTTGCGCGAGAAGATGGACGAGAAACTGGAGTTCCTACCGGACGAGGTCGTCGAGACCGTCGAGAAGGAAATAAAGAAGCTCGCCCGCACGAACCCGGCCTCTCCGGAGTACGGCGTTATGCGGAATTATGTCGAGACCATTCTGGATCTCCCGTGGGGTTACACCTCGGAGGACTCCATCGACATCGCCCGCGCCCGCGAAATCCTCGACGAAGACCACTACGGGCTGGATGATGTCAAGAAACGCATCCTCGAATACCTGGCGGTCCTCAAGCTGAAGGGCGACATGAAGGCGCCTATCCTTTGCTTCTATGGGCCTCCGGGCGTGGGCAAGACCAGCCTCGGAAAGTCCATCGCGCGCGCCATCGGGCGCGAGTTCGTTCGGATGTCGCTGGGCGGCATCCGCGACGAAGCCGAGATCCGCGGCCACCGGCGAACCTACATCGGCTCGATGCCGGGCCGCATCGTCAAGGGCCTGAAGAAGGCGGGCACCTCGAACCCCGTCTTCATGCTCGACGAGGTCGACAAGCTGGGCACCGACTTCCGGGGCGATCCCTCCTCCGCCCTCCTCGAAGTCCTGGACCCCGAGCAGAACGACACCTTCAACGACCACTACCTCGAGCTCGACTACGACCTCTCGAAGGTGCTCTTCATCGCCACGGCCAACTACATGGACACGATCCCGCCGCCGCTCCGCGACCGGATGGAGATCATCGAGATCAACGGTTACACGATGGAAGAAAAGCTGGCGATCGCGAAGCAGTACCTCGTACCGCGCCAGATAGAGCGCAACGGCCTGACCGAGGAGCAGTTCGCCATCGCCGACGACGCGCTGATGCACGTGATAGAGGGCTACACCCGCGAAAGCGGCGTGCGGCAGCTCGAACGCACCATCGGCTCCGTCGTTCGCGGCGTGGCCGTGAAAGTTGCCGGTGGCGAAACCGAACAAGCGGCCGTTGAAGAGAGCGACATTGAGGGCTATCTCGGCGCGCGCAAGTTCTACAACGAGGTGGCCGACCGCACCGAAGTGCCGGGCGTCGCGACCGGACTCGCGTGGACGCCCGCCGGCGGCGACATTCTGTTCATCGAGGCTTCGGTCAGCAGAGGCGCGGGGCGGATGGTACTCACCGGCAAGCTCGGCGATGTAATGCGCGAGAGCGCGCAGGCCGCGTTCTCGTGGGTGAAAGCGCACGCGGAGGAACTCGGCATCCCCAACGACGCCTTCCGCTACTGGGATGTCCACGTTCACGTGCCCGCGGGCGCGGTGCCCAAGGACGGACCGAGTGCAGGCGTGGCCATGATCTCGGCGTTGACGAGCATCTTTACGCAACGATGCGTCAAGAACACGGTGGCGATGACGGGTGAGATCACCCTGCGAGGCCTCGTGCTCCCCGTTGGAGGCGTTAAGGAAAAAGTGCTCGCGGCCAAGCGTGCGGGCATCACAACCGTCGTCCTCCCGGAGAGAAACGAGAAGGACATCAAGGAGATCAAGGACTCGGCGATCAAGGATCTCGACGTCAAGTACGTGCAGCGAATTGACGACGCGCTGGACCTGCTCCTCTGCCCCGACCCGGTGATTGACCCGGTTGAGTTTTTCACGGTCCCGGATAGCGAGAAGCGAGGGGCGAACCACGCGTCTGCGCCGAGCGAAGTGGTGATTGGGAGCGAGGCGGTGATGAATTAGTTCGATTGGAAGGTTTGAAGATTGACAGATTGAAGATTGGAAATACACAATCTGCAACCTTCAACCTGCTAATCTGAAACCGCTGTGACACCCCCTGTCACACCCGGCGCCGATCTTGCACGCAATCACGCAAGCCACCGCTCCGATGAAAGCTTCTCGCACTACCAACCGCCCTACTGCTACGCCAACACAACCGTTGGCGGACACCCTTCCCCACGCAAACGAGTTCATCCGCGACGTGCTCGACGCGGCCTCTGCGACCCCGTACGGTTCGCTTGCATGGCCGGAGATCAACCGCCTCGCGGCTCGCCGGCTCCGCCCGACTGTTCGGAAAGGCCAGACGAACTCCTCGCAACTGGGGCACGCCGTGGTGATCGAAATGGTAGCGCGAGGGCTCATCGACGCGGAGCTGACGACGACCCGAGACGGCACGCCGATGGTTGCGCGGGTGCTTCATCCGTGTATGCGCGACCAGCGGGTTGGCCGGAGTCTGGCTGCGTAGCAGCCTGTTGAAAAACGTGGTTGGGATAAGGACGAATCGGGCCGCTCTGTGGTGGAGCGGCCCGGTTTTGTTTGGGTGTGGGGTATACGGGTATGGGCGTGCAGTACGGCTACATCTCGCAACAAAAAAGCCCCCTTTCAAGAGCAACGCTTGCGTTGCCCTTCAAAGAGCCTGCCCCGCACTTGATGCGGGGGGCTTCCTAGCGACTGCTGACCTACGTGCTCTGTTGCCAACAGGCACCATCGCAGGCAAGATGGGATAATTCAACAGCCTCCTAACAGGCACGCTCATGCCCCCATACGCTCAAAAACCTACCTCTCCTCCACCTCTTCAATCACCTTGGCATCCGATACATTCGGATCGAGTTCGTCGAGAAAAGCCTTCTCGGCATCCACGGCCGTTCGTGCCACACGTTTGAGGACTGAATCCAGCGCGTTGGCAGTCAGCCGAACAGCGCCGCCGCCAAGGAGCCTGGCACGCTCCATCAGGCCGGCGTGCTCGAACTTCTCGGCCCAGGTCTCAACGGGTTCGTCAGGCTCAGTCGTCGGCATCCTTCTTCTTTTTGGAGGTGGAGCGCGTGCCGGACTTCTTGCGGCCGTTTGAGGATTTCGCTTCTGTTGCTTTCTCTTCAGATGCTTTCTCCTCAGCCGCCTCTTCGGCGTCGTCAGTACACGGCCCAAAGCCGCTAAAGAAGTCTTCCGAAGAAACCTTTTCCATCACGTCGGCGAACTGCTTCCCGGCGTCCTTGAAGGCCTCGCCAAACGTGCTGAACGTGGCCTCCAGCACGAAGGCCGCCTTATCTTGCATATCCAGCTTCGTGAACGCCTCGCGCGCCTTTTCGTACTGTGCGCGGCCTTTGGTTTCCGTTTTGCTCATGATTTTCGTGGTGAGTTCTGAGAACGTCGGTGGCCTCGCAAGTCGTCGCGCTGTGGGTCACAGCACCTGGGAACGGGGGGGACGGGGCGTTGCGGGACGCGCCTCGCTTAGACGGAGCCCGTTGGATGGAGTTTCACGGGTATGAGGCTGTTGCAACATGCCATCCTGCCTGCGGCGGCGTCTCTCGGCCGATCTCTACGTAGCGAAACCCTCGCCGAACCACTGATTCGCCTGCAATTTCACGCCTTGATCTCGGCCGACACTCGCTCCCCGCCTGTCCCGCTTGCGGGGACATGTCGGGGCAAGCTTCCTCGGCGTAAGCCTGCCCCGCGCAACGTTGCGGGGAGCGCCTATTCCACCAGCCTCACATGACGGCGGCGGCAAACTCAGACGCCCCTTCTACGGTCGTCGGCACCGTCATTCGCTCGACGGGTTCGTGGTATTCCGTGCTGCCGGATAGCGGCGAGGAGATCATCCAGGCGCGCGCGCGCGGCAAGTTCCGGCTCCTGCAGAAGGAGATTGCCGAGACCAATCCCCTGGCCGTTGGAGATCGTGTTTCACTCCGCATGGAGGGCGACGGCTCAGGGCTCATCACGGAGATCCACCCGCGCCGCAACCAGCTCAGCCGCCGGGCGGCGGGGCGGAAGGTCGGCAAGGAGCACGTGATTGCCGCCAACGTGGACGCCGCGTGGTGCGTGCAATCGGCGTTCAGCCCCAAGTTCAACGCGGGTTTTGTGGACCGCTTTCTGGTGATGGCGGAGGCCTACCACCTCGACGCTGGCCTCGTCATCAACAAAATCGACCTGCTGGAGGATGAGCCACACGCGCAGGATGTGATTGCGTTCTGGAAGGAGCTCTACCAGAATATCGGCTATCCCGTCCTGATGACGTGCGCTATTTCGGGCAAAGGGGTGGACGGTTTGGGTGACGTGCTCCGAGATAAAACAAGCGTCGTCGCCGGCCCGTCAGGCGTCGGCAAAACCTCCCTCCTGAATACCCTCGAGCCCGATTTAGATCTAAAAACAGGCGTAGTCAGCGAGAAAACGCAGAAGGGCAAGCACACGACAACATTCGCTACGCTCCATCAAGTCGCTGGTGGGTTGGTGGTGGATACGCCGGGTATACGGGAGTTCGGCATCTGGGATATGGCGCCGGAAGAGCTGGGCGGCTACTTCGTGGAGTTCCTGCCACTCATCGGCCATTGCCGCTTCCCCGATTGCACGCACGACCACGAGCCGGACTGTGCCGTTAGCAAGGCGGTGGATGAGGGCGCCATCACGCCCGAACGCTACGGGAGCTACCTCAATATTCTTGCGTCGCTGCAGGAGGGCAGGAGGGATGTGGGGCGGTAGTGGGCCGTAGCGCTCACGCCGGCTTTTTTGCTTTGGCGGTGATGATCACTGCAACAGCTCCAACAATCACGCCGGCAGCAACCAGCGTTCGCACACCCAGAACCTCGCCGGCCAGCACCCATCCGAGAAACACGGCGACGATCGGATTCACGTAGGCATACGTCGAAACCTTTGCCGTATCCGCGTTTCGCAACAGCCAGTTGTAGGAGGTATAGGCAACAATAGACCCGAAGAAAATCAGGTAGCCTAAAGCCGACGCTGAACGAAGGGAAATGGCTTCCATAACAATCCGCTCTCCGAGCGCCAGGCCAACCACGAGAAGCATCACGCCTCCGGTGACCATCTGCAATCCGGCACTCAGCAACGCGGACGGATGCTGCGGCGCCGTGCTTGCGTAGATGGAGCCAAGGGCCCACGAGAACGCCGCGAACACGATTGCCAGCGCACCGATTCGGTCCAGATCGGCTCCGCCGACCACTTTGCCAGGGCCGATCAAGAGAACGAGCCCAACGAGGCCAAGAGCCAACCCGATGACTACAGAACGCGACGGGCGGGTACCACCGGGGCGCAACGCAGCAAGAATGACCATCCACAGAGGTACAAAAGCCACAAGCAATGCCGCCACGCCCGAGGGCACGGTCTTCTCAGCCCACGCTAACACGCCGTTCCCACCTAGCAACATAAGTCCACCAATGATGGCGGCCGTCCGCCAGTGAACAGCCGTTGGCCGCTCCGGTGCCCCTGATGCGTGTCCAGGCAACCAGAATAGCACCCGCTGCCAGGAACCGCAGGCCCGCCATGGTAAACGGAGGCAGCGTCTCCACGGCAAACCGAATCGCGAGTTAGGTGGAGCCCCAAATAATGTAGACCACGCCGAATGCTGCCAACAGCAGCGTCTTCGGCGCAATGCCTGATGTAGTGCTCATGCGGCTACCTCAAGAATAGTCTGGTGCTCAGCATGGGTGGCTTCCCAGGCCAGCAGTACTGCATTTCGGGCAGGGCCCCAGCGATACCCGCCGATTGCTCCGCTCTTGCGAAGCACCCTGTGGCAGGGAATCAGGTACCCGATACGGTTGCGCGCCACCGCGCTCGCAACCGCGCGAGTTGCTGTGGGCTGACCGATCAGAACCGCCAGGTCTTCATAAGCGATGAGTTGCCCCGGCGGTACCTGCAGCAGCGCTTGCCAGACCTTGATCTGAAAATTGGTCCCGCGCACCAACAACGGAATCGGACGAATGGTCTCACCTGACGCTACCGAAATCATGGCGTCAGCGAAGGGGCGCGTTGCGCTGACGTCTTCGACAAGTACCGCCTCCGGCCAGGCGGAGGCGAGTTCGGCGATAGCGGCCTCCATTTTACCACCTTCAATGAACGACAGTGCACAGACCCCCCGCTCAGTAACGCCGAGGAAACAGTAGCCAAAAGGTGTCTCGTGGAGGCCGTACTTGATAACGAGGCCGTCGCCCAGCTTTTTGAACTCACCCGGAGTCACCGCATCCACCGTCACAAACAAATCGTGGAGCCGGCCCGTTCCGGATAATCCTGCATCAAAAGCCGTCTCCAGAAGGCTGTGCGACTCGGCCAGACGCTCCTTGGCGTACTCCAGCGTAAGCAGTTGGAGAAACCGTTTCGGGGTGATACCTGCCCAGCGCTTGAACAGGCGAATAAAGTGAAATGGGCTCAGACCGACATGATCGGCCAGAACCTCAAGGCTCGGCTGTTCGTGCTGATGTGCCTGCACATAGCGCACCGCCTTTTCAATTCGGTCGTAGTCGCGGACGGGCATATTTACAACGTCATGGTTAGACACGCCGAAGTGTACTAAACCGGCCGACGAAGAGCGACCCGAATCTTGCTGTGTACCGACCTACGCCTTCGCCTTCTTCTTCCTCGCCCTGCCTCTGCCCTTCCCCTTCTTCGCTGCCTTCTCATTAATAAGTTGCACAGCCTCTTCGAGGGTGATGGAATCCGGGTTCATGTCCTTCGGGATCGTTGCGTTCGTCTTCTGGTGTTTCACGTACATCCCGTAGCGGCCATCGTACACGCCGATTGGCTCATTTGTATCCGGGTGATTGCCGAGCGTACGGAGCGGCTCGTTCTTCTTCGCCTTGGCCGCGAGGAGTTCAAGCGCCCGCTCGAGGCCTACATCCAAAACGTGATCCTCTTTGAGCGACGCAAACGTAGAACCGTGCTGCACGTAGGGGCCAAACCGCCCAATGTTGGCCTTGATGGGCGAACCGGTTTCAGGATGCTCGCCGAGTGTACGCGGAAGCGTTAGGAGGCGTACGCCCATGTCGAAATCCACGTCGGCAAGCTCGGTGCCCTTTGGGATGGAGGTACGCTTGGGCTTGCCTTCCTGGTCGTCGTCGCCGAGTTGTACGTACGGCCCGTAAGGCCCTTGCTTGAGTAGCACCGGCATGTCGGCCTCGGGGTGGATGCCGAGGACGCGCTCGTCGTTGCCGGCGGTGATGAGCTCGTGGAGCGTCTCCTTCGTGACGTCGGCCGGCGCGAGGTCGGCGGGCAGCGATGCCGTCTGGCGCTCGCCGTCGATCTCGCCCTCGGTGTACGGCCCGAACTTGCCCACGCGGATCACATACGGCTCCCACTTCGCGTGCGTCAACGTGGAAACGGCACGCGCGTCGATAGACTCCAGCCCCTTCTCTATTTTCCGTTCGAGGCCGCCTTCCCCATTGAAAAACTCTTCCAAATAGGGCCGCGCCTTAGTTTTTCCGGCGGCGATGTCGTCCAGCACTTCCTCCATCCGCGCCGTAAACCGTGTATCCACGAGGCGCTCGAAGTTCTCCGAGAGCAGCCTGTTCGTGGCAAAGGCCGTGAACGTTGGGATGAGTTGGTTCTTTTCGCGCCGCGTATATCCGCGCCGTACGATGGTGTCGATAATCGACGCGTAGGTGGACGGGCGGCCGATGCCGTCAGCCTCAAGCGTACGGACGAGTGTGGCATCCGTGTACCGCGCGGGCGGCTTGGTTTCGTGGCCTTCCGCCTCGATGTCATGGCAGGCGGGCGCGTCGCCTTCCTTGAGGTCGGGCAGCGGATTGTCGCGGTTGTCGATGGCGGCTTCGGGGTCATCGGAGCCTTCCACATAGGCGCGGAAGAAGCCGGGGAACTCCACCACCTGCCCGTTCGCGCGAAATGTGACTTTGTCGTCACCTGCCTCGGCGATAAGGATCGCGCGCGTCTGGCGCAGGCGGGCCTCTGCCATCTGGCTGGCGACGGTGCGCTTCCAAATGAGGTCGTAGATCGCGCCCTCCATCCCATCAAGGCCGAGTTCCGCCTTCGTCTTCATGTCCGTACCCGCCGGGCGGATGGCCTCGTGGGCCTCCTGGGCGCTACGTGCTTTCGCGCTGAACTGACGTGGCTCCGAGGAGAGATACTCGTTACCATAGCGCTCGCTCACAGCGTTTCGGATAGCCTGGATGGCCTCCGAGGACAGCGTCGGCGAGTCGGTACGCATGTAGGTGATGAGGCCACGCTCGTACAACGCCTGCGCAACCTGCATCGTCCGGCGGGCGGGTAGCCCGAGCTTCCGGTTGGCCTCCTGTTGCAATGTGGACGTGATAAACGGCGCCGAAGGCCGACGTATAACCTGCTTGTGCTCGACCTCGGAAACCTTCCACGATCCACCCTTGAGACGTTCTGCGAGGCCCCTTGCGGTATCCTCGCTGAGCGTAAGTGCCTCGCTTCCCTCCTTGAGATGCCCCGTATTTTCGTCGAAGTCGCGGCCGGTGGCGAGCTTCCGGCCGCCGAGGTGCGTCATGGCGGCGTCGAAGCGCTGGCCATCCAGCCCTAACGCGGCCTTGAGATCCCAATAACTCGCGGACATGAAGTTCAGGCGCTCCATTTCGCGTTCAACCAACAACTTCACAGCCACGCTCTGCACGCGGCCCGCTGAGAGCTTCGGCGCGATCTTCTTCCACAGAAGCGGAGAGATGGAATAGCCCACGAGCCGGTCGAGGATGCGGCGGGTTTCCTGTGCATCCACCAGGCCGGTGTCGATCTCGCGGGTTTCTTCGAGGGCGCGTAGAATGGCGCTCTTCGTGATCTCGTGGAATACCATCCGGCGCACGGGCACCGTAGGCTTGAGAACCTGTATGAGGTGCCACCCGATGGATTCGCCCTCGCGGTCTTCGTCCGTCGCGAGGTACAATTCATCCACGTCTTTCAGCGCGTCCTTGAGGTGCTTGACGATCTTCCTTTTGTCGCGCGGCACCACGTAGAGCGGCTCGAAGCCCTCCTCCACGTTCACGCCGAGGCGCGCCCACTTCTCCTTCTTGACGCTCGCCGGAATCTCGGACGCCGATGATGGGAGGTCGCGCACGTGACCCATGCAGGCTTCCACCCGATAGTCGGATGGCAGAAACCGGCTGATGGTACGGGCTTTGGCCGGGGACTCGACGACGACGAGACGCTTCATGCGGGTGCGATACAGGGATGAAAGATGGCAGGGATAAATAAAGAAACGTGCGCCGTGCAGAGGAAGCCGCACGGCGCGTAGGGAAGCTACTACAGGGGATCGCCCAGCGCCGTTCCCCTCATCAAACCGTCACAAGACAATCCGTCCCCGCAGTGCTGCGGGTCGGCTCTCGGATGTCCGCTTGCTGGAGGGTGCTTCTTCCTCAATATCATCCAGCAGATAGGACCCTTCAAA
This sequence comes from Bacteroidota bacterium, assembly GCA_022564455.1. Next base: position 1,126 of record JADFLK010000031.1, on the reverse strand, counting down.
ATCCTCTTCATCAAGTTCATCAAGCTCGTACGCCTTCAATGCTTCCTTCACGTACGTGGCCATCTTGCCACGAATGCTCAGCGCCTTGCCACCGTCGAGTTCGAGCTTGAGGCCGCCCCAGAAACCCGTCCTGGTTCGGAGCACGGAGCCCCACGGAATGAACACGGGCGGGTGGTTAAACGCGAACATGCGCACCGGCCGCAGGTAGAGGCCGTCGGCAGTGATGACGGCTTTCAGGACGTTGCCGTAGTTGGACATGCCGATGCTTGCGCTCTGCCAAGAAAGCACCACGCCCTCTTCTTCCGGCCACTGATCCGCAGGATACCGATCAGCAATCTGTTTCCACCCCCCGAACCCGATGAGGCTGATGACGCCGGCCCAGAATACGAGGTACCCCGCGATCAACGAGAGCACGAGGGCGACCCAGATCATGCCGCCTGCAACTCCTTCAGCTCACTGATAATCGCGCCGACGGAGTCCTTTGCGTCGCCGAAAAGCATCGCGGTTTTCGGGTTGAAGAAGAGCTCGTTCTGGACGCCTGCGTAACCGGTGTTCATGGTGCGCTTCAGTACGATAATATTCTCGGCCTCTTCTACGTTGAGGATGGGCATTCCGTAGATCGGGCTGGATTCGTCGTTGTGGGCGGCAGGGTTGACCACATCGTTGGCGCCCACGACGAGCACCACGTCTGTTGAAGGGAAGTCGGCGTTGATGTCGTCCATCTCAATGAGGAGATCATACGAGACGTTGGCCTCGGCGAGGAGCACGTTCATGTGGCCCGGCATCCTTCCCGCAACCGGGTGTATCGCGTAGCGAACCTCCACACCCTCCTTCTGGAGCAAATCGGCCATTTCGCGGACCTCGTGCTGCGCCTGCGCGACGGCGAGCCCGTAGCCGGGCACGATGATGACACTGCCCGCGTAGCTCATCAGTATGGCAGCGTCGTCCGGGGAGGTCTGGCGGATAGGCCGCTCTTCCTCATCGCCCGATTTCGCTGCGGCCTTCTTGGCCTCCGCTCCGAATCCTCCCAAAAGCACATTGAACAACGATCTGTTCATCGCGTCGCACATGATCTTGGTGAGGATCAGACCTGAAGCCCCAACCAGTGCGCCGCTTACAATGAGCG
>JADFLK010000377.1 GCA_022564455.1 Bacteroidota bacterium | reverse complement strand
CCGCAGACGCGCTTTGTGCTCTCGAAGGCCCTCGATCTGCGCCTGCCCGCCATCGTGGTGATCAATAAGATCGACCGGCATGACGCCCGCCCTGAGGAAGTATTGAACGAGGTGTACGACCTTTTCATTGACCTCGATGCCGACGACCGCCAGATCGATTTTCCGGTGATCTACTCGGTCGCCAGGGAAGGCCAGTGCACGATGGATCTGAGCCAACCACTGGGCGATCTCAAACCCGTTTACGACACCATCCTGGGCAGTATCCCGGCGCCGGAAGGTGACGTTGATGGTCCGTTGCAGGTGCTTGTCACGGATATCAAGCCGGACTCCTACCTCGGCCCGATGGCCATGGGCCGGGTCGTGAACGGCGCCCTCAGCGTGAAGCAACGTGTGGTGATCTGCGGCCGAAACGGATCACAGAAACCCGCGCAGGTGACAGCCCTGTTTGTCACTGAAGGGTTAGATCGCGTGCCCGTGACGGAGGCCACGCCAGGCGAAATAGTCCACATCGGGGGGATGCAGGGCATCAGACTCGGCGAGTCCATCGCGGACGCCGAAGATCCTCAGCCGCTTCCTGCGCTCCACATCGACGAGCCCACGCTGTCGATGGAGTTCCGGGTCAACGATTCGCCGTTTGCAGGCCGTGAGGGCAAGTTTGTGACCTCACGCAACCTGAAGGACCGTCTTCAGCGAGAAGGGGAATCCAACCTGGCCCTGCGCATCGAAGAAACCGAGACGCCGGATCGGCACCTCGTCTTTGGTCGCGGTGAGCTTCAGCTTGCCATCCTCATCGAACAGATGCGCCGCGAGGGCTTCGAGTTCGCGGTGGGCATGCCGCAGGTGATCACGAAGGAAATCGACGGCAAGAAGCACGAGCCGTTCGAACGCGTCACCATCGACGTGGCCGAGGAGTTCATGGGCGTCGTCATCGAAAAGCTGGGCACGCGCAAGGGCCAGATGGTGCAGATGGTCAACCACGGCTCGGGGCGCGTGCGCATGGAGTTCGAGATCCCGGCGCGCGGCCTCATTGGGTACCGTACCGAGTTCCTCACCGACACCAAAGGTACCGGGCTGCTCACCCACCTGTTCGACGGCTATCGTCCGTGGGCCGGCAAGATTACGCACCGCGCTTCCGGCGCCCTCGTGGCCGACCGGTACGGCAAGGTGACGGGCTACTCGGTCGTCAACTTGCAGGAGCGCGGGCAGTTGTTCGTCGCCCCCGGCGATGTGGTGTACGGCGGGATGATCATCGGCGAAAACGCGCGGGACGAAGACCTAGAGGCCAACATCACCAAAGAAAAGAAGCTGACGAACCACCGGGCCGCCAGCGCCGACTTCTTCGTCAAGATGGACCCGCCACGGTTGCTCTCGCTGGAGGAGGCCATCGAGTTCATCCGCGACGACGAGTTGATTGAGGTGACGCCGAAATCGCTGCGCTTGCGGAAGCGCCACCTCAACCCGCACGAGCGGAAACGTGCGATGATGGAGCGAAAGGCGGAAGTTCTAGCCTGAACCGAGCGCGTGCTTCCCTTCAATCTCCTCGAGTACGACGAGCCTGAGCGGATCGACCGCGCCCTCGGCGTGCAGCCGAAGTGGAACGCGTGGGTGGAGCTCCACAACCTCATCGCGGCGGCCGAGTCCGCCCACGACTACGGCCCGGCGGATGTACAGCGCATCGGCCGCGCGCACGGCGTAGACCTGCACGAGGCGTTTGCCGCCGAGCGCCTGGGCCTCTACGCCACGTACCTCGAATATTGTCTGGATGGCGGCGACCTGGCTGGGCACGAGCGCGGCTTTCCGGCTCACCTGGCGGACACGCTGCACCTGTCTTCCTGCGACCTGCAATCCGTCCACGAGCGGGCGTTCGGCCGCACCGTCTCCGACGTGCTCTCCGACGATTGCGTGACGCTGGGGGAGCGGCTCTTGCTGTACAAGCTGCAGCACACGCTCGGCCTCGATGCCGATCTCGCTGACGCGACCTACGAGACGATGGCCCGCGAGAAGCTGCTCACGTCGGTGGCCCACGCCCTCTGCAATGGGATGCTCTCGCCGGCGGAGCGCAAGGAGATCGAGGCCCTCGAAGCCGAGTTTGGCGTGAAGGTCCCTCGGCAGGTTGAGGCGCTGCTGGAGCAGGCTGCGCAGACCTGGGCCAGCCACAACGGCCCGCTGCCGAGGGTTGACGTCTGGTTTCGGCTGATGCCCGGCGAAATCGGTCACTACCAGACACTCGGCGAATGGCGACGACTCAATTACGCTCGGGTGCGAATCCTGCTGAGTGCGCACAGGGCATCGCTGACGAGGGGCGAAACAGAACATCTTCGCATCCCCTCTAAAGCTTTCTACGGAAAGCGTTACAAAGGGCGTCTCGTGGTGACGAACAAACGACTGATCCTTGCACGTGAGAACCACGAACCCTTCGCGTACTACCTGCGCTCGCTGGGCGTCGTAGAGCGCTACATCAACGGCCTTCGCGTTGGCCTACCGGACGGCCGATCGCTGTTCCTCAACGCAGGGCGGGCAAACAGGATCCTTTATTCCGTGCTGATTCGGTTGCTTGATACATAGTTGAGCCCGGCAAACCAGAAAGGGTTACTGACTGTGTCCGTGCCCTCACCCCAACCCTCTCCCAAAGGGAGAGGGGATTCGGTAAGAAAATTCATGCTCAGTACGTCGTGCGTATGTTTGTTCTATGGACAATCCATTCTTGAACGACCCCCGACTTCGTGAGCGTCGTAGGGCGCTCAGGGCCAATTCTACTCCGGCTGAGCAGAAAATGTGGCGCATCGTACGTGATCGGCGCCTCGGTGGGTTCAAGTTTCGACGCCAGCATG
>JADFLK010000376.1 GCA_022564455.1 Bacteroidota bacterium | reverse complement strand
GGCGGGGAATCGGAGGGGCCGCTCTACGTCCATAAACAGGATGACGCGTGTTCCGGCGGTGTCATTCCAGACCTCGTGTCGGTAGGTGTCGTCGAAGATCAGACTCTTGCCCTCCTCCCAATAGCGGATGTCATTGCCAACACGAATACGACAGGCCTCCTTGGGCTCGGGGACAATGAGGCCTAGGTGGTAGCGGATAACACCCTTGAAGACGCCACGATGGTCGGGTATGTGCTTCCCAGGCGCGAGTATCGAGAAGAAGGCGGTCTGCATGCCGGGAACGGATTCAATCAGGCGTGCCGTTTCAGGACACTGCTCGCAGTTACGCTCGGACCTAATGCCAAAAGCGTAGAAGAAGTAGGTCTTCCAGTCGTCATCGTCGGAGAGATGTTTTTGGTCCGCCGAGATGTCCTGGAAGTTGGGAATCCGATCGAGGTTCTGCAGTACCGCGCTGAGCTCGGAGCGCATTTTCGGCGCGGCGGCCTCTAGATTCCTGACCCAAGGAAAGAGGTCACTCGAAAAGAAAGTCGGGTTTCCGACCGTGGAGCCCCAAGTGAGGATCTTCTCCAAGTTTCGCACGGCCTTGGCGCCAAAACGAACGGTCAACTCGCGCATATAGCTATTCATCACCGCGCACCAGGCTACTCCGCAACCATCGGTCGCATATAATAACGAACGTAGTGGAAATGCCTGTCCCCGGATAGGAGTCGATCTTGTTGAAGTGCCCTGGAGGGTGATTACGCCACATACTCCACCACGTTGTGCGCTAGTCAGCTTGCGAGCGAGCGCGGCAGCGCCTTACCGGTCCGCCGGACGAACAACGCCGTTCCCAATCGGGCTCGGCGCAATCCCGTCCGCCCGCCACTCGGCAAAGGCGCGCTTCACCTTCTCGTCCGTTCGTTAGGGCGGGCGGTTATCCTATACCATCGACGAAGGTAATTAAAATAGTAGGCGGTCCCGTTGCTCGGCCCTACATTTATCTCCATGCGCACTCTGCTTCTGATCGTCGTTGTCCTAGTCGCGCTCGCGATCGGCGCCTATCTCTTTCTCTTCAAAGAAAGCGGCGGCGTAGACACTATTTCTGCGGCTGCCTTCGTCGCCGACCATGAACCGGACGCTCTGATCCTCGACGTACGGACAGCCCGCGAGTATGGCAGTGGGCACCTGGAAGGAGCCGTCAATATCAACGTCTTCGCTGGTGACTTTCGCGAGAGGGTCGGGGATTTCGACCGGGAGCGCTCCGTGTACCTCTACTGCGGCTCCGGCCAACGAAGCGGTCGGGCGACGGCTATACTGAACGAGCTTGGTTTCAGGCGGGCCGTAAATGTAGGGGGCTACGGGGATCTCAAGGCTGCAGGCGCACCGGTTGTGGAGCCATAAGCGACGGTTCGGGCCAGATCGTGTCCACACGACGGCTGTTCGAACTAGAACTCGAACCCTATATCAACGAGGTTCAGGTTTTCGGATTGCGGAGGCGAGATCGGGCTGCTGGCTTTCAGCGCCGTCCTGAACTCCACGAACTCCTCCACCTTCTGAAGGCTGGAGAGGGTCTCCTGGTCCTTCGCCATGTTGATATGAACGAACGTCTGGCCGTCATCCAGCGTGAACGTGGAGTACCGCATACTCGGTATCGGATTGGACCGAAGAGCGGCCATGACTCGCCGGATGTTGGCTTTGTTCTGATCTACGTATTCGGGCCTTACGGTGTACGTCACTTTGACTGCTTTCATTGGGTTTCCTCCGAGAATTGCATCAAGGTCTCGCGTTGTGACGGGAGACCGAACAAGTTCCAGTGCCCGGCCATCATACGCGGATAGGGCACGTGGCAGCGTGTCCGGACGAAAAAATCGCGTCGGGGCGCGTTGCACGCGCCCTTAATGGGGCACGCAGCGTGCCCGTGCGCGGGCTCATCGTCGATTTCGTGGGTTTTCGATGTCGTCATTCCATCGCGAGAGATTCGCGGCAATGTATTGCCGAATCCTGTTGAGGTCCTCTTGATCCCGGACGACGTGCTCGTAATAATTGCGTTGCCAGACCGGCGATCCCGACGTCCCACGGCTGAGGTTGATCCGTTTCGTGGCGGCGGATTTGAACAGGCGAACGATGGTCGGAATGGTGTCGGATGTGGGTTTCCCGAATTGTTCGAACGTAGCGTCGAGTTGCGGGGCCTCATCATCCGGCGTAGGGTCACGTTGCAACGTCACCCTACGGGTTTCGGCGGCCGCAACGGATTCTGAGGCACCGTCGAAATCGCTCAACAAAATGATCCCGTGAAGATGATTCGGCATGATCACAAAGGCATCCAGCGCAACACGAGACCTCATCTCGGCCGACCGTAACCATTCTTCTTGAACAATCTCGCCCGACGGGCTCGAATGCATCTTCTCATTCTCTATTCTTCCAAATAAACAGCGGCGACGTGCCGTGCAGATTGTGACGTAATACGTACCCGGTTGGCCGTAATCGTAATTCTTCAGACGAATAGACCTGCGGTGATGCTTGTCGGGGTCGTAGGTCATCGTTTGCGGGCGGAAATCCTGCGATGCGTCAACGCGGCGGAATGTAGGGTCACGTCGCAACGTGACCCTACTACATGATTGCCACAATGCTACTCCACCCCCAGCACCTTGTGTATCTGCACGGACACGCGCCAGGAGGGGTTGGATTGCGCTAGCTCAACAGCCAACTTCGTGGCTTCTTTCAACCTCGGCCCGTCCTCCGGCTGGAGCCAGAGGAACTTCGTGGTGGCCCCGCCGAGGGTATGGATGCGGGTGCGCTCCGCAAGGGTGGTGTAGTCCTCCGGCAAGTAGTCCGGCACGACCAGCTTAAGCTCGTCCATGTGCTCGAGG